>JAQCGR010000125.1 GCA_027619995.1 Pseudomonadota bacterium
CCTGCCCCTGCGTCTGAACGCCGAAACGGCGAGGCCGGACGAGGCCCTGATCGCCTTCGGCCCGGATGCCCCCGGCGGTGCGGCGGAGACCCGCAATCTCAGCCCTACAGGCGATCTGGAAGAGGCCGCCGCCAATCTCTTCGCCACGATGCGCGCCCTCGACCGGTCGGAATTCCGCGCCATCGCCGTGATGACGATCCCGGAAACCGGGCTTGGCCGGGCCATCAACGACCGCCTGCGCCGCGCCGCCGCGCCGCGCAAAACCCCCGCGAGCGATAGCCCGCCGCTTGCCGGGCCGGCGGCCCTGGGCTAAATCCGAACCATGACCCTCGCCGCCGCAAACCCCGCCGTCGCCGACGCCCTGGCCCGGATCCGCGAGATCGTCGGCCCCAAGGGCTGGATCGACGATGCCGAGACCATGGCCCCGCATCTGCTCGACGAGCGCAAGATGTTCACCGGCACGGCCCGGGCCATCCTGCGCCCCGCCTCGACCGAGGAGGTCGCATCCGTGGTGTCCGTCTGCGCCGAGGCCGGCATCCCCATCGTGCCCCAGGGCGGCAACACCAGTCTGGTCGGCGGCTCCGTGCCCGACGAAGGCTGGGACGGTGTCATTCTGTCCCTCGGGCGGATGAACCGGATTCGCGAGATCGACCCTCTGAACCACACGATCACGGTCGAAGCCGGCTGCATCCTGGCCACGATCCAGGCGGCGGCGGACGAGGCCGACCGGCTCTTCCCCCTCAGCTTGGGAGCCGAGGGCACCTGTCAGATCGGCGGTAACCTCTCGACCAATGCCGGGGGCACCGGCGTCCTGCGCTATGGCAACGCCCGCGAATTGACCCTCGGCATCGAGGCCGTGTTGCCCGACGGGCAAATCTGGAACGGCCTCAGGGGGCTGCGCAAGGACAACACGGGCTACGACCTCAAGCAGCTTTTTATCGGCGGCGAAGGCACTCTGGGCATCATCACCGCCGCCGTGCTCAAGCTCTTCCCCAAGCCCAAGACCCGCGCCACGGCCCTGGTCGCCCTGGCCGAAATCGACAGGGCCGGCAACCTGCTCTCGCGCATGCGCGCCGCGACCGGCGATCAGGTCACGGGTTTCGAGCTGATGCCGCGCAACGCCATAGAGCTGTCCATCCACCACGTGCCCGAAACCGTCGATCCGCTGACTGAACCCTACGAATTCTGCTGCCTGATCGAACTGACCAGCGCCGATCCGGAAGCCCGTCTGGCCGAAGCCCTGGAGGGCGCCCTGGGCGCAGCTTTCGAGGAAGGCGAGATCACCGATGCCGTGATCGCCGCGAGCGAGGACCAGGCCGACCGGCTGTGGTTCATTCGCGAGGCCATCCCGATCGCCCAGAAAGTCGAGGGTGGCGGCATCAAGCACGATATCAGCGTGCCGGTCAGCCAGGTCACGGCCTTCATCCGCGAGGCGACGAAACGCATCCATGCCGATTCCCCCGACATCCGCATCTTCGCCTTCGGCCATCTCGGTGACGGCAATGTCCATTACAACCTGTGCTGGCCCGACGGCCAGAGCGACCTGCGAGAGGCCTTCCTCGCCCGCTCGCCCCATTTCAACCGCATCGTCCACGACCTGGTGACCGAGATGGGCGGCTCGATCAGCGCCGAACACGGCATCGGCCGCCTGAAAAAGGACGAACTGGCCCATTACGCCGCGCCGGTCGAGCTCGAGATGATGCGCAAGATCAAGGCCGCCCTGGACCCGCAGGGTTTGATGAACCCCGGCCGGGTGTTCTGAGGGCCGGGCGAACGCGCGCAGGCGCTACTCAGGACCTCCGAGCCATGTTCTGATTCCGCCCGCAATCGACCTTCTACAAGAAGGCTCCGATGCAAGAGTCCATGCACACGATCCACGAAGACGATCTTGAAGGCGAGGCTTTCTACAGCATGGCCAGAGGCAAACTGGCCTCGGCGCTAAACACCTTCACCGCCTGTCGATGCGACTGATCCTAGAGTCGCCGGGAAATCCGGGGTGGATTGGCGCGCTCTCGGTTGGTGCCCGGGGCGCGTTTGGGAATAGGCGTCGCGAAAGCTAGCGAACAGCCCTAGTCGCTCGGCAATCGCCCCGTATAGTTACCGTTGTCGCGAACATAGCCGTGACGCTGAATGGCGTCCGAGTCGAACCGGATCGCAGTGCGCGAAATCTGATCGTCCATCTGTCCGTAGATCTGCTTGGTCAGTCGATCCTCGACCTCCGAAGTCGAGAACACGAGGCTGTAGTGCACGATGACCAGGGCGAGCGGAAAGATCGTATAGAGATGCCAGCGGAAGAGAGTGATCGCCTCGCCCTCTTCCTCCGATTCATCGGTGTAGCGCCATATCCGCTCGCTTCCGTCCTTGCCGTGTCCCGCCAGCAGCCCGAAGTTCCCGGTCTGCAGAGCCGCAATCATGAGTGCCTTCCGCTCGCTCGTGCCCTCAGCGAGAGGAATAGCGCTGAAGTCGATCCATAGCGTACCGGCCTCATCCTCTCCATCTCGCCAGCAGCTCCACATCCCGGTCTCGTCCCGCCCGCAGTTCCACCGTTCCAAGACCTGCAAGGTGATGAAATCGAAGGGATGGATCGTCTGAAGTTTGAGAACGTCCGTTTCGCGCATGACCCGAACCCCCGATAGGGAAATCTATCTGGAGCGATAGCACGATACGAATTCGAAATCTATTTCCAATTGTTATTTATCGTAGTTTTTCGCTAATTCCGACCATGCTCAATCCATCACCTCCCTGCCGATATTGAGGCCGTTTCTGTGGTGGAGCATCCGGCCAGCATCCTCGCGCGCCCCTTCTCGGGCGTCATGTCCCATATACGGGCTCGAGTCGCGAGGGCTTCGTCCCTACTTGACCGGCGTGAGGCATCTCCACGACGCGCATATTCGGAAATGTTGCCGCCAGTAGAGCGAAACAGCGGTGCTCATCTTCCTTGGTGAGCACAAAACACCCGACCAAATGGCCTGGCGCCCAGCCCCACACCGGGCATTCTCCTATCTATTCGCCATCGCCCTCTGATCCGGATTTATTTTTCTCATCGCGCTCGATCTCCCGGACGAGTTCATCCATGAGGGCGCGGCAGGCGTTTTTCGCCAACTCCCGATATTCCTCCTCCGTCCACTTGGCGCTTTGGTATTTCGGCAAGGTATGAACGATGGGTTCCAATTTGCGGGCGAGTTTGTCCAATTGATACTGCTCGCGTTTGGTCGGCGTGATGCCGTCGGCAAGAACGGAAATGGTGTTGAGATGTCCGCGAGGCGTGCCCTTATCGGCCGAGCCGTATGCCAAATCCGTAAATGAGCCGTCCTTAAGCGTGTTGCCCGGATTCGCTTTGTTCGGGATGTGGAGTTCCTTGACCTGGATCTCTCCTTCACCCTTTTCCGTTCCACCACCGATATGGGTGATTCTGTCGGCGAACTCCGGATGCTCCTCCTTCAATACGCGATCGCATTCCTGGATCACGATGTCGTTGCCACGTCGCGTTTCCGGACCGCCCTTGCGTTCGAATATGGGTTTCAGAGTTGTCGCCGTGACGAGGCCGCGATAGGCAATTCTTCGATCGTCGGCATGGCCCGTCGCGCCATCTTTGGGACCCTCCTTCCTCGGCGTATCGCCCGAAACCGAAAGAATTGCAGCGGTGGCAGCACCAGTCAGAAGCGCATAAAGGACGGTCGCGCCCTCTATCGCGACAGGAACCAGAGGGAGGGCTAACGGCGCGACCGCAACCTGAGTTTCTTTGGATGCTGCACCGCCCCTTGCGTCCGGCTTGTCTCCGACTTCCCCGCTCGCCACAACACCCGTATCGTTCATCGCCTCCAGGCTCGCAAGCAGGCCGCGATGGGTGGGGGCCTTCGGGTTGATCAGACCGTCCTGACGCAGGCCGTGATCGCGCTGGAAGCCTTTGATGGCCTGCTCCTGGCGCGCCATGAATTCGCCCCGACCGGTGACGATGGGATCCGACGACAGATGCCCGGTGCGTATCAGCATGCCCTCGACCCGATCGACATCGCCGCCCAGGTTCCATTGGTCCGGCCCGACCGGCGCGAGCAGGTCGAACGGCCCCGGCGCTCGGTCTTCTCCAGACATCGGCGACGGGATATCGGTGGATAGGCGGCCGAACGGGTCGCGTGTCCGTCTCGGCACCCAGCGGCCCTGCCCCAGCCGGCCCATCGCATCCGGTTCGTATTCCAGATCTTCGTCGTTCCGGCTATCGCTGCGATTCGATACGCCCATCCTGAATCTCCCTTTTGTTCGCTATTTGTTCTAGTATATCTAACAATCCCCGGTTGCTCGAATCAATTTTTCACGCGTCCCGCCATCGACCGTTTCCCAACCCTTGTTGGCCCGGCCCGCACCTTGCGTTAGGGTCGTCACAGTTCGTTTGACGCAACGCTCCCGGACCTGCTCGCCATGACCGACTACGCCCCGCCGCTCAAGGAAATGCAGTTCGCGCTCGACCATGTCGCTGGGCTGGGCGCGGTCGTTTCGCTGCCGGGCTATGGGTACGCGACGCCGGATATGGCGGCGGCGATCCTGGAGGAAGGCGGCAAGTTTGCTTCCCAGGTGCTGGCCCCGCTGAACGCGACTGGCGACCGCGCCGGGGTGCGGCTCGAAAACGGGGTGCTGACGACACCTGAGGGCTTTCCCGCCGCCTACCGCGCCTTCGTCGAGGCCGGCTGGCCGAGTCTGCAATTCGATCCGGAGCATGGCGGCCAGGGCCTGCCCTGGCTGCTTTCGACGGCGGCCATGGAATTGTGGAACACGGCGAATCTGTCCTTCGCCCTCTGCCCCATGCTGACCCAGGGCGCGGCCGAGATGCTCGCCCTCTACGGCACCGAGGAGCAGAAGCGCGTCTATCTGCCGCGCATGGTCTCGGGCGCATGGACCGGGACGATGAACCTGACCGAGCCCCAGGCGGGCACGGATCTGGGCGAAATCCGCACACGGGCCGAAGCGGCGGGCGACGGGCGCTTTCGCATCAAGGGCCAGAAGATCTTCATCACCTTCGGCGAACACGACATGGCCGAGAATATCGTCCATATGGTGCTCGCCCGCCTGCCCGACGCACCCCAGGGCGTGCGCGGCATTTCCCTGTTCCTGGTGCCCAAATACCTGCCCGACGGTGCCGGCGAGCCGGGCGAGCGCAACGATCTGCGCTGCCTCTCGTCCGAGGACAAGCTGGGCATCCATGCCGCGCCTACCTGCGTCATGGCATTCGGCGAGGCGGAGGGCGCCGTCGGCTGGCTGGTCGGCGAGGAGAACCAGGGCCTGGCCCATATGTTCGCCATGATGAACAACGAGCGCCTGGCCGTGGGCCTGCAGGGCGTCGCGATCATGGAGCGGGCCTATCAGCAGGCCGTGGCATTCGCGCGGGAACGCATCCAGGGCCGCGACGAGGCGACCGGCCAGCCCGGCGCGCCGATCATCCGCCATGCCGATGTCCGGCGCATGCTGCTGACCATGCGGGCCAAGACCGAGGCCGGGCGCGCCCTGGCCTATACCGCCGCCGCCATGCTGGACACGGCACGGCGCCATCCCGACGAAGCGGTCCGTGCGGCGGAAAACGCCCTGGTCGAATTTCTGACGCCGATCGTCAAGGCTTGGCCGACCGACGCCGCGGTCGAGACCGCTTCGATCGGCATCCAGGTCCATGGCGGGATGGGCTTCATCGAGGAGACGGGCGCGGCCCAGCATTACCGCGACGCCCGCATCCTGCCGATCTACGAGGGCACCAACGGCATCCAGGCCCGCGATCTGGTCGGCCGCAAGGTGATGCGCGACGGCGGCGAGACCGCGCGCAGCTTTCTCGCCCGGCTGCGCCGGGGCGAAGCCGCCCTTGCCGCCTTTCACCAGGACCCGGCCATCGCCGCCATCCGAGCGCGGCTGGTCGACGGCATCGACGCCCTGTCCGAGGCGACCGAATGGCTGCTCCATGCCGGCAAGGACGATCCCCAGCGCCCGATGGCGGCGGCGGCGCCCTATCTCTCCCTGGCCGGCACGGTGGCCGGCGCCTGGTTGCTGGGGCGCGGTGCGGCGGCCGCGCGCGGCGCCCTCGATGTCGACAGCGGCAGCGCGGATCGCGCTTTTCTCGAAGCCAAGATCGCGACGGCCCGTTTCTTCGCCGAGCATCTTCTGCCCCCGGCCATCGCTTTGCGCGACACCATCGCGCGCGGCTCCGACCCGATCCTGGCCATGCCCGTGGAGGCGTTCTAGCGCCCGACGGCACCGCGCGGCTCACAAAGCCGAATTTTCTTTTCCCGTGAATTCAATGCGTTAACGGGAATTTTCATCGAATTCATCGGGGTGTGACGGCGATCACTGCTCCCTTGCGGGTCGGGCGGCATTATGGCCTCACCCTCCACACCGAAAGTCCCTCCCGGGGCGATGTCGTTCCCCAGCGGCATCGCCCCAATTTCTTTCCGGGTTCCGGCCATGTCTTCGGGTCGTCGCGGATGAGCCGGACGGCGGAACGGCCCGACTTTCGAGGCCGGGCCGTCTCATTTTCCGATGCGCGTGTCCGATGCGCGTGGCGCCCGACCTGGGCAGCACTATGCTTTCTTGACGGCGATCTTCTTGACCTTGGTCGCCGCTTGCGCCGATTTCGGCACGCGGACGGTCAACACGCCCTTGTCGAATCCGGCGTCGATTCCACCGGCGTCGATATTCTCCGGCAGGCGGAAAGACCGCTGGAAGGATCCGTAGCGCCGCTCGGTGATATGGAACGCCCTATCCTTCTCCGCGCTCTCCTCGCGCTTCTCGCCCTTGATGCTCAGGACGTCGTCGGACAGCGTGACTTCGACATCGCCGTCATCCATGCCGGGAAGTTCGGCCGTGATGGTTAGCGCCTCGGCCGTTTCGCTCACATCGACCTCGGGAGACAGGGCTCGCCAGTTGCGGCCGAAGGCACGTGGGAAACCCCCTCCCGGCAGACCGCGCATGACATTGTCGAACAGGTCGTCAATCTCGTGCCGAAGATCCAAGAAGGGATGCATCGCGCTCCAGCGCGCAGGCGTGCGCTCGGGCGAACCGGTCTTTTCCGGCGACTTGTCGCGTTTCATGGCCATTGCACAATCCTCGTTCGCTGAAACGCCGCAATCCGCTCGCATCGAATCAGACTTGGTATGCCCAAGTCTCCAGGACGGCGCCTTTGACCCAGGTCAAGTTGGCGGAGATCGGCCATGCCGCGCCCGCTTCGGTCCTGCCAAATGCCCCCACCGGGCTCCGAAATTGCGGGCGCCGAATACGCCAGAATCGAATGGCCTTGCCGTCCTTCACTAGCCGAGCACCATATAATCCGTCACAATCGATATACACTACTTAGGGGGGATGTTCGCGCATCGCGCGCGCCCAACCAAGGAGAATGAAATGAGCTTGCGACGCGTCGGCATTACCGTCGCCTTCTGCGGACTTCTGAGCGCACCGGCAGCGGCCGACTATGCGACCGGGCTGACGGCGTTTCGCGCCGGGGACTTCGCCGGCGCGGTGGTCGAATTGCAGGTAACGGCCGAGGCCGGCGAGGCCGATTCCCAGTACCTTCTCGGGCAGATCAATGAGAACGGCCTCGGCGTTCCGCAGAATTTCCTGCGCGCCCATGTCTGATACAACTTGGCGGCGGCAAGCGGCCATGAAGCGGCCGCCCGGGCCCGCGACGCGCTGGCCAAGCGGATGGCGCCCGATCAGGTAGCCAAGGCCCAGACCCGCGCCTCGGAATGGCTGCCCGTGGGCAGCGATGACGGCAAGCCTCTGGCTTTTTCGGTGGCCAATACGCAACGGCTGCTGATCGAGCTGGGCTACGATCCCGGCTCGGCCGACGGCATCCTCAAGACCCAGACCCGGAGCGCAATCCGCAAATACCAGGACAAGGCCAAGCTCCCGGCCAACGGGCGCCTGACCCCTGCGGTCTTCGCGGCGCTCTCCAAATCTGCGGGCCGCAAGGTCCAGACGGGCAAGGCTGCGGCGGCCGCCCCGGCCCCTGCGCCGCAACCCGCCGAAGCCGCGCCGAAGGAAGACGCGGCCGCCAAGAGAGTGACCGATATTCAGGCACGCCTGCGCCAGCTCGGCTATGCCGTGCCTTCGGTCAGCGGCACGGCCGACGAAGCGACCCGGGCCGCGATCCGCACCTATGAAGCGGATCAGGGCATGACGGTCACGGGCCGGGCCAGCCCCGAAGTGCTTGACCGTCTGATCGCGCAGGAGCGTTCCGAGGCCGCCGACGAGCGCAACTTGAACCGCATAGTGCAGTCTCGTCTGAACGCTCTTGGTTACGACGCCGGGCCGCCGGACGGCGCCATGGGCGACCGGACCACGAAGGCGATTCAGGCCTTCGAACGGGAGAGCGGCCTGCCGGTGACGGGCAAACCCTCGGCCGAACTCGCCACCAATCTCGAGGTCGCGCTCGGCGAAAAGGAAAAGGCCGAGGCCGAAAAGAAGGCGACCAAGGAAGACCCCGCCCCCGATCCCAAACTGGTCCAGACAGTCAAGACCGAGCTGAACAAGCGCGGCTATAACGCGGGCGTCGAGGACGGCGCAGTGACCGAACAGACCTCGATCGCCATTCGCGCCTATCAGACCGATGCCGGGCTGGACGCGAACGGAAAGGTGAGTGGAGATCTGCTCGCGCATCTCCAGGCCAATCCTGAAGCGCCGGCCGCCGAGACGATGTCCCCGGCCCAGGTCACCGATCTCGAAAGGGAATTGGAGGCGCGCGGCTACCGGGCCGGGACCATCGACGGAAGGGTCGACGGCGATCTGCGTGCCGCAATCCGCATGTACCAGGCCGATTCGGGAGTCGAGGTGACGGGCGAGCCGAGCGCCGAGCTTCTTGCCCAAGTCCAGGCGAC
>JAQCGR010000126.1 GCA_027619995.1 Pseudomonadota bacterium
GGGCCTGATCAGGCGGCGGCACCTTGTCGGCACTCCAAAAACAGCCGGAGGAGAGGGGGGAAATGGTCGGCTAACTCGCGCCGCAAAACCAACCGGAATCAGTCCTTGGGCTCTCCCGCCTCGACCCAGGCCTTGTATTCGGCGCGGGTCGCGGCGTTGGGCGGGTAATTGCCGCGCAGGGGAGCGCCCTTGGCGACCTTGCGCTGGATGAAGCCTTCCATGCGTTCCATCTCGGCCGCCTCGGCCGCGACTTCGTCGGCGATCTCGCGGGGCACGACAACGACACCCTCCTCGTCGCCGACCAGGATATCGCCGGGATAGACCGGCACCCCGCCGCAGCCGATGGGCACGTTGAGGTCGGCCATGGCGTGATGGCGGATCAGGCTGGTCGGCGCGGAGGAACCCGCGACATGGGCGGGGAAGCCCATCGCCGCGATCTCGGCCGTGTCGCGCAACCCGCCATCGGAGACCAGGGCCGCCGCGCCGCGCATCTTGAGGCGGGTAAGCAGGATGCCGCCGGCGCAGGCCGCCGAGCGATCGCCCCGGCAATCCATCACCAGGACATGGCCGGGCGGCACGGTCTCGATCGCCTTGCGCTGGGGATGGTCGTAATCCTGATAGGCGTGGATGCCGTCCAGATCCTCGCGCGCCGGAATGTTGCGTAGGGTGAAGGCGGGTGCTGCGAAGCGCGCGCTGGCCGGATTGACCGGCGCCACCCCCTGCATGAAGACATTCCGCAGCCCGCGCTTGAACAGCAGGGTGGTGAGGGTCGCGGTGCTGCCCCGCTGGAAACGGTCGCGGGTTTCCTCGGATAGCGCTTTCGCTTCGGTCATTTCTCGCCTCGCTCCTATTTTTTCAAAGTCTTGGGTTCGCCCGCTTCGACCCAGGCGCGGTATTCCGCCTGCACCGCCTCGCTCGGCGGATAGGTCCCGACCAGGGTCGCGCCGGCCGGACACCTTCATCTGGATGAATCGCTCCATCCGCTCCTGCTCCCAGGCCGCCTCGGCCACCTCTTCAGCGAGATGGTGCGGCACCACCACGACCCCCTCGCCGTCGCCGACCAGGATATCGCCGGGATAGACCGCGACCCCGCCGCAGGCCACGACCTGGTTGAAATCGGGCACGGCATGGTGGGACAGGATGACGAAGGGTGCTGCCGCGCCCCGGCAATGGACCGGAAAATCCGTTCCCGCGATCTCCGGCGTGTCGCGCATCGCGCCGTCGACCACCAGGGCCGCCGCGCCGCGCACCTGGAGGCGGCGGACGAAGATATCGCCGGCCGGGCCGCACTCCATCTCGCCCCGGCAATCCATCACCATCACATGGCCATCGGGCATGGCGTCGATCGCCGCGCGCTGGGGATAGTCGTCGGCGTTCAGCGCCTCCAGCGTGTCGATATCCTCGCGCGCCGGCACGAAACGCAGGGTGAAGGCCGGACCGGCGAAGCGCGCGCAGCCGGAGCGGATCGGCGCCAGCCCGGTCATGAAGGTACGGCGCAAGCCACGCTCGAAGAGATGGGAGGTCAGGGTCGCCGTGCTGACCGCGAGCAGGCGGTCGCGGGTCGCTTCGGTCAGCGGTGTCGCGGTGATTTCGGCCATTGGATTTCCTCCCCTGTCACCGGGCTGGAAATGCCGGGAAAGCGGCGCGATCCGGCCCTGAATGTCGCGTATTGCGCCCATGCTCTCGCGGCCAAGCCGTTGAGAAAAAGGCATTTATCCCCGAATCCCGCCCCCGGACATGACTAAGTCGGGATTCTTGTCATTTCTTGACATCGTTCGGCCCGGGACCGGCCCAGAGTCACATCCGGGCGACGGCCAAGCCGGGGCAAAGTATGCCGCAACGGCCCGGCGCACCGAAGACTTTTCCGGATTAAAGCTCGGTCACCTCTGCCATCAGCTCGGCGAGGGCGGCATCGCCGGGGCGACCGGTGGCGCGGAGTCCCGCGACCACGCCCCGGCGGTCCTCGGCGGTCTTGTTCTGGTTGAGCTTGCGCACGCCTTCGATCCTGGCGATTTCGATCTCGAAGGCCACGATGCCGCGCAGCAGGCCCTCGACCATGCCCTCCTTCGCCCCTGCGATGGTCCAGCCACCGGGCGCCGATTCAAAGCGCGCGACCAGGCGAGCCTGCTGGGCCAGCGCGGCCTCGGGATCCTCGATCAGGCGCGGGATGCCGTAGGCGTGGACGGCCTCGTAGTTCCAGGTCGGCACGGAGGCTTCCGGCGCCCGGTACCAATTCGGCGAGACATAGCCATGTGCGCCCTGGAAGACGGTCAGGACTTCGGTTTTCGAATCGAAGCGTTTCCACAGGGGATTGGCCCGCGCCATGTGGGTTTCGAGCGTGCCGCGGGCGCCGCGCGCCCGGTCCAGAAAGAAGGGCAGATGGGCGGCTTCGGGTGCCGCGCCCGGCGCGCCCGACAGCACGAGCAGGCCGAAATCATTCGCCTCGATCAGGCCATGGATAACGGCCGGATCGGCTTCGGCGAAGGCACGGGGGACATACATTGTAGATTTCCATTCCGGGGTGTCATGAAATTCGGCCGCAAGCTAAGCGCCAAGTGGTCGGGCGGAAAGAACCAATCGCGACGAAATGACGGGGCCAATCGTGGCGGTGTCGTCAACTTTGCCGCACGCAATTCGGCATCCTGTCCGGGGGTGCGCAATTCTCCTCACCCCATCCTCGGTGTCGTCCCGGGACTTGTTCCCGGGACCCACGGCCCTCTCCGTTCACACGGTCGTGGGCGGCTTCCACTCCGAATCGCGTCCTCGGTTCGGGCTTGCCGCCGGCCGGGATGCGGACCCGGCGGCCCTTCGCCCCGTCCTCGCGCCGGATGGGTCCTGGGAACAAGTCCCGGGACGACGGCAGTTTGTGGTTCGGGGCCGCGTTTCGGTGTGCGAATGCTGTAAAGGCTTCGGCGAGCGGCGGGTCTCGGGCTTCGGCCGGATGCGCTAGTCGTGTGCGCCTTCCTCCGCCTCCAGGATATTGCCTTTGGAGAAGAGGTAGGTTTTGAGTTCGTGATCGAAATCCGAACTGGCGCGGCGGATCCATTCGAGGACCATGGCCGCGTGCTCCATCTCCTCGCGCATGTTGTGGAGCAGGATTTCCTTGAGCGCCGGATCGTCGCAATCGTCGGCCCGCTGGCGGTACCAATCGACCGCCTCCAATTCCTCCATCAGGGACGAGATTGCCTGGTGCAGGGCGATGGTTTCCTTGCTCAACCGCTCGCGCGGTGCATGCAGACCTTCACTGGACATGGTGATTTCCTTCCCCGTTTGGCGCGATAATGCGGCGCGGTCACCGCATTATCGCCCGGATGGCCGCGGAAATCACGGCGAGACGTCTCGGGAGGGCAGGTAAGCGAAACGGCACCCCTCACCCTGAGCCTGTCGAAGGGTGAGGAGGGCACGGGCGACGAAGTGCCACGGCCCCATATTTCGACAAGCTCGGCATGAAGCCAAACGGGGATGAACGACGGTCGCCAGCCTAGCGGCGCGCGACCATCATTTTTTTGATCTCGGCGATCGCCTTGGCCGGGTTCAGGTCCTTGGGACAGGTCCGGGTGCAGTTCATGATGGTGTGGCAGCGATAGAGCCGGAAGGGGTCCTCGAGGGCGTCGAGACGGGCGCCCGTTGCTTCGTCGCGGCTGTCGGCCAGCCAGCGATAGGCCTGGAGCAGGATGGCCGGGCCGAGATAGCGCTCGCCGTTCCACCAATAGCTCGGGCAGCTCGTCTGGCAGCAGAAGCAGAGGATGCATTCCCAGAGGCCGTCGAGCTGCTCGCGCTCTTCCGGCGACTGGAGCCGCTCGCGCTCGGGCGGCGGACTGTCGGTCTTGATCCAGGGCTCGATGGTCCGGTACTGGGCCGCCGGGATCGAGATATCGGGCACCAGATCGCGGATCACCGGCAGATGCGGCAGGGGATAGATGCGGATATCGCCGTCGAGCTCGGAGATATGGGTGGTGCAGGCCAGGGTGTTGGTGCCGTTGATGTTGAAGGCGCAGGAGCCGCAGACCCCTTCGCGGCAGGAGCGCCGGAAGGTCAGTGTCGAATCGGTCTCGTTCTTGATCTTGATGATGGCGTCCAGGACCATCGGGCCGCAGGCATCGAGATCGACCTCGTAGGTGTCGAGGCGCGGGTTCTCGCCGTCATCCGGCGTCCAGCGGTAGATCTTGAACTTCTTGATTCGACCCGCACCGGAGGGTGCCGGCCAGGTCTTGCCGGGCTTTACCTTGGAATTCCGGGGAAGGGAGAGTTCGGCCATCGCCCGCGCTCCTCAATAAACCCGCTTGGCGGGCGGGAAGGACTGCACTTCGTTGGTCAGCGGCCGCATATGGACGGGGCGGTAGTCGATCCGCGGTTTGCCGTCCTCGCCGCACCAGACGATGGTGTGCTTCATCCAGTTCTCGTCGTCCCGGTCGGGGAAATCCTCGCGCGCATGGGCACCGCGGCTTTCCTGCCGGTTGCTCGCCGAATGCATGGCGACCACAGCCTGATAGAGCAGGTTGTCCAGTTCCAGGGTCTCGACCAGATCGGAATTCCAGACCATCGAGCGGTCGGAAACCTTGATGTCGCCACGCTTGGCCCAGATCCCGGCCAGCTTCTCGCAGCCCTCCTCCAGCACCTCGCCGGTGCGGAAGACGGCGCAGTTGGACTGCATGGCGCGCTGCATCTCGAGGCGCAACTCAGCCGTCGGCGTGCCGCCATCGGCATGGCGCAGCCGGTCGAAGCGGTCGAGGGCGAAATCGGCCGCGTCGGCGGCGAGGGGCTTGTGGGCTTCGTTGGGATCGACGACCTCGGCGCAATGGTTGGCCGCCGCGCGGCCGAAGACGACGAGGTCGAGGAGAGAGTTCGAGCCCAGGCGGTTGGCGCCGTGGACCGAGACGCAGGCCGCCTCGCCGATCGCCATCAGACCGGGCACGACGGTATCGGGCTCGCCGTTCGTCAGGGTCACGACCTCGGTCCGGTAGTTCGTCGGGATGCCGCCCATGTTGTAGTGGCAGGTCGGCAGAACGGGGATCGGCTCCTTGGTCAGATCGACGCCCGCGAAGATCTTGGCCGTGTCGGAAATGCCGGGCAGGCGCTGGTGCAGGACGGCGGGCTCCAGATGCTCCAGATGCAGATGGATATGGTCCTTCTCGGGCCCGACGCCGCGCCCTTCGCGGATCTCGATGGTCATGGCGCGCGCGACGACGTCCCGGCTGGCCAGATCCTTGGCGCTGGGCGCGTAGCGCTCCATGAAGCGTTCGCCCTCGGAATTGGTGAGGTAGCCGCCCTCGCCCCGCGCGCCCTCGGTGATCAGGCAGCCGGCGCCGTAGATTCCGGTCGGGTGGAACTGGATGAATTCCATGTCCTGCAGACCCAGGCCGGCGCGCAGCACCATGGCGTTGCCGTCGCCCGTGCAGGTATGGGCCGAGGTGCAGGAGAAATAGGTCCGGCCGTAGCCGCCGGTCGCCATCACCGTCATCTTGCCGCGAAAGCGGTGGATCGTGCCGTCGGTCAGGTCCCAGGCGACGACGCCGCGGCAGGCGCCGTCCTCTGGGTCCATGATCAGATCGATGACGACATATTCGACGAAGAACTCGGCGTCGTGCTTGAGCGCCTGCTGGTAGAGTGTGTGCAGGATCGCATGGCCCGTGCGGTCGGCCGCGGCGCAGGTGCGCTGGGCCGTGCCCTTGCCGTATTCCGTGGTCATGCCGCCGAAGGGGCGCTGGTAGATTTTGCCCTCGGGCGTGCGCGAGAAGGGCACGCCGTAATGCTCCAATTCGATGATCGCGGGCACCGCCTCGCGCACCATGTATTCGATGGCGTCCTGGTCGCCGAGCCAGTCGGAGCCCTTGACCGTGTCGTACATATGCCAGCGCCAATCGTCCTCGCCCATATTGCCGAGGGAGGCGCTGATGCCGCCCTGGGCGGCGACCGTGTGGCTGCGGGTCGGGAAGACCTTGGACAGGCAGGCCGTGCGCAGGCCCTTCTGCGCCATACCGAAGGTGGCGCGCAGCCCGGCCCCGCCGCCGCCGACGACAACGACGTCGTATTCGTGATCGATGATCTCGTAGGCCTGGGTCATCGGGCCGTCACCCTCCAAAGGAGATTTTGAGGACCGAAAAGACGGCCGCGGTGCCGAGCGCGAAAGCCCCCAGCTTGACCAGGACGATTCCGGCCAGCTTCGTGCCTTCGCGATGGACATAATCCTCGATCACGACCTGCAAGCCGAGCTGGGCATGGCGGAAGGTCGCCACGATCAGCAGGATCGTCAGGACCGCCGGCAAGGGCGAACCGATCCAGGCGGTGAACCGCTCGTAGCTGCAATTGCTCAACAGCACGATCGAGGCGACGAACCAGATCACCAGGGGCACGAGGGCCACCGCGGTCACCCGCTGGGCCCACCAATGGGCGACGCCGTCCTTGGCCGGGCCCAGCCCGCGCGCCCGCGCGAGCGGGGTGCGCAATCCGCCCTTGTCCGCCATCAGATGCCCCCCATCACGCTATAGGCCGCGATCCAGGCGATCAGGGTGAACAGGACGGCACCCGCGACCACCAGCCAGCCCGTCAGAAAGGCGGTCTTGAGTTCGAAGCCCTTGCCCGCGTCCCAGAACAAATGCCGGATGCCGTTGAGCATGTGGTAGAACAGCGCGAAGGACCAGCCGAACAGGAGCAACCGGCCGATTATCGAGCCGATCAGGCCCTGGGCCTGGGCGAAACGGTCCGGACCGGCGGCCGCGGCCATCAGCCAATAGACCAGCAGAAAAGTGCCCAGCGCGAGCGCCACGCCCGTGATCCGGTGCAGAATCGAGAGCACCGAGGTGAACTGCGGCTTGTAAATCTGCAGATGGGGCGAAAGCGGACGGTTGTCGCTTGCCATATTCGTCTCCATTGCCCCGACCGCGGACCATTGGGGCCGCCGCGCGACTGTGCGATTTGTTTAGGACGCTGCCGGAGGCCAAGTCAACCGGACGCCGGGCAGTGTCGCCGCTTCGAAGCCGGATCGACTAACTCCTAGCCCCCCCTAACAAGCGCTCGTGTAGGGCGGACCAGGGCAGTAGGGCTCGTCGTCGTAGTCGGGTACGTGCTGAAATCCGCCACTCACGGCATAGACCAGCATAGAAACGAAATACATTACGATTAAGATCGGGGACTGCGATCGACGAGTGAAGCCATTCCCGATTATCGAAAATGGCCAGAAGGATGAGGACGACGCACCCCATCCCGAAAGTGACAGATGCCCACACGATCGGCGTCATCGAGTGCAATCTCCTCGTCCCGAGCTTGATTTCGATCTGAGACACTGACAGACACCACCAGCGCCGTCATGGAACCGCAGGAGCCGGGACCTACCCCAGGAGCGGGTTCGGAGAAAGGCAATTTTGCACTGCGGCATCAATTGCTCTATCCGCCGGATTCAACAACAAGATTTCGCCCTGCACCGCTAATATGTGGATAAGTATGTGGATAGCTTGTGCGGCACTTGTGCGAATCGAATACATTTATACACAGAAATAGTCGCGCTTTTGCTATTTTTATATTGAGTGAATACCCAATTGCGTCACCATGAATACCGGTACGCGCAAGCGCCGGATCAGGTTTCCGGACCGATGGGAGGCAGGCCTGCGGGCTTGACGAGCATCGACCCAGGATCAGGGTCCGGGACGGAAATCCGGTTTCGGCCGGGGCTTCGTCGCCAGGGCGCGGGACGGGTCCTCGGACCACGACGCGCCTTGTGGAAGGCCGATCCGGCGCGAGCCGGACGTCTTTCGCGGAGCCGGGCGGTCGATTCGTCGGCCGGTCGGCTTGGGAGGCGGCACAACCTTCGGGGCGTGCCGCCAGGACCCGGCGGTCGGGTTTCCTCGCGAAGCACCGTCGCCATTCCGGGTCCGGGCCCTTCGCCGGGCTTCGGCGCTCTCTTCGGAGACGCCGCATTCGGCGAGGCTGCTGGCTCCCTTCGTGGGTTCCCGCGGCTCGGGGTCCGCGTGTGCGGCTCTTCGGGGTCGCTTGCGCCCTTCGGCGGCGTTGTTTCGGCGGCGCAGCCGGTGGCGGATACGGAAACGAGAGGTCGATATCCGGACCGCGACCTTCGGGGCGCGCCGGCTCGGCCAGGGGCGAGGAACCGCTTGCGGTTCGGCGCTCCCTCGCTCGGTGGCGGCAGTGTGAGGAGACGCGGCAATCCGGATTTGGGCTTCGGCCCGTTCGTGGCGAGCGTGGGATCCCTCCCGGACCTGCGT
Organism: Pseudomonadota bacterium; assembly: GCA_027619995.1. GTDB lineage: Bacteria > Pseudomonadota > Alphaproteobacteria > CADEGL01 > CADEGL01 > JABIRQ01. The sequence goes on from JAQCGR010000126.1 coordinate 8,217, forward strand.
GCTTGAGACGGCGTTCGCGCCGCATCGGGTGGCCGCGACGGTCGAACCGGCCCTCCCCGCAAGGGAAGGACGGCGCCCCTGCCGGACACGTCCGCGATGGCATGGTCTTCCGTCGGGCAGCAGCCCGGAGTTTCGGGTCTTCGGAACCGGGGTTTCGGGTCGGGTCGCCCACCGCAGACGTACGGCTCTGCCAGGGACGCGCGTTCTGTGGGATTTGACCTCGCTGTCCGGTCGTTTGCGCGGACCTGGAGCTGCCTCGGCTCCTGAGGCGTCGGGAAGTGTCCCCCTCCGGACACACTGCATCGGGCCTTGGTCCATGCGCCCGGCGCCTCTTTTATTTTCCATCGGTCCCGGACGCCGATAACTGGGTGTTACGGTTTCGGGCCACGACAACCGCCGCACCCCCCTGCCCGTTTGAAATGCCCTCGCGCGCGCCCTCGCAACCCCAGCGGCGCGGCGAATTTCAACCGACCTGACCGGAGGGGCTGGCCCGGACGGGGGCGGTTCGCGCTATAGTCGCGTCCGCCGAGGGGCGAGCGCCCCTCCCCGCCGAGTGACGGACCGATA
>JAQCGR010000127.1 GCA_027619995.1 Pseudomonadota bacterium
AGCTGGCGCGAGATGCACCAGGGCTGGATGTTGCGCATCCATTCGAAGAAGACGTTGGACCAGTTCTCGGGCACGAACTTCACCCGCCCCTGCTCCACCGCCTCGATCGGCTTCACGGCCAAGGTCTTGGCATCGGCGAACCATTGGTCGGTCAGCCAGGGCTCGACCGGCACGCCGGACCGGTCGCCATAGGGCACCGTATGGCGGATCGCATCGATCTTCTCGAGCAGGCCCTGGCTTTCCAGGTCCGCGACGACCTTTTTCCGGGCCTCGTAGCGATCGAGGCCGCAATAGGGATCGGGTGCGTTGTTGTTGATGCAGGCATCCGCGTCGAGGATGTTGAGCATCTCGAGACCATGACGGCGTCCGACCTCGAAATCGTTGAAGTCGTGGGCCGGTGTGATCTTGACCGCGCCGGAGCCCTGTTCGGGATCGGCATAATCGTCGGCGACGATCGGGATGTGGCGGCCGATCAGCGGCAGCACCGCCTGCTTGCCGACCAGATCGGCGTAGCGCGCATCGTCCGGATGCACCGCCACGGCGGTATCGCCCAGCATGGTTTCCGGCCGGGTCGTGGCGACAGTGATGAAACGGCCTTCCTCGCCCAGGATGGGATAGCGGATATGCCAGAGATGGCCGTCGACCTCGCGCGATTCGACTTCAAGGTCGGAAATCGCCGTGTGCAGCTTCGGGTCCCAGTTCACCAGCCGCTTGTCGCGGTAGATCAGGCCCTGCTTATGGAGATCGACGAAGACCTTCACGACGGCTTTGGACAGGCCCTCGTCCATGGTGAAGCGCTCGCGGCTCCAATCGCAGGAGGCGCCCAGGCGGCGCAACTGGCGCAGGATCGTACCGCCCGATTCCTCGCGCCAGGCCCAGACCCGCTCGATGAAGTCGTCGCGCCCGATCAATCCCTTTTCGATGTCGGGTTCCAGGGTGCCGCGCGCCGGACGGATGCCCTCCTCGGCCAATTGGCGTTCGACCACGCTCTGCGTGGCGATGCCGGCATGATCGGTGCCCGGCTGCCAGAGGACGTTCCTGCCCCGCTTGCGCTCGAAGCGGATCAGGATATCCTGAATCGTGTTGTTGAAGGCATGGCCCATATGCAGGCTGCCGGTGACATTGGGCGGCGGGATGACGATGCAGAACGCCTCGCCCTCGGCCTCGGGATCGCAGCCGAAGGCCCCGCTCCCTTCCCATGCCTCGTAGATAAGCGATTCGACCTCGTCGGGCCGATAGGTCTTGTCCAGCATCGCTGAACGTTCCCCCGTCCGTGTGTGAATCAGGCCGACCGTGTCCGGCCGTGAGATCCAAGACGTTCGATTTTCCCCGCGCCAGGCGCGGGCGGGCGCAATCTAGCGGTCTTCCGCCCGGCGCACCATCTCCTTGATCTCCTTGCGCACGAGGCGCTGAACCAGATCAGGCAGATTTGCGTCGAGCCACTCGCGCAGCATCGGGCGCAGCATCTCGCGCACCAGATCTTCGACCGTGCGATTAGATCCGCCCAAGGGCAAGGCTGCGCCCGAGTCCGGGCGCGGCCGATTGTCACCCAACGCGCCGGCCAGTTCCGCCAAGGCCTGGGACGCGGCCGAGGCGGCGCGGTCGGTGATGATATCCCGGTCGTCGTCGCCGTCGTCGTCTCCCGCCGGCTGGGTTTCGATCGCGAAAGGCGTCGGTTCGTCGGTCCGTTCGGCCGCGCCGTTGTCGACCAGGTCGACGGCAGCATCGACGTCGTCGTCCTGAACGCCCGGATCGTTTGCCACGTCCAAGCGGCGTACGGCCGCCATCACGGATTCGACGGATGCCTCGTCATCGTCGTCTTCGGATTGCTCGGATTCGCCGGAAACCTCGCGCTCGGCCGACACAGCTTCGCGTTCCTCAAGCTCCGGATTCACAGCATCCGGTGTTACGACCGGTTTCGGATCGGAAGGCGAGTCGACCATCTCGGTCAATTCGAGTACGTCGTCATCGGCACGCGGAACCGACTCCGCCGATTCGAGCGGAGCGGTCGATGGCGCCGAGGCATTATCCTTTTCAGCCTCGTCGTCTTCCGAGATGATTTTTCGTATGGATGCCAGGATCTCCTCCATCGAGGGTTCCTGCTGTCCCTTTTGATCGGCCACGACCCGCTCCTTCAACCGTGCGAACCCCTGTCGCACCTCGCGGACGGCACGACTCCAAGGATCAATAACCTAGTTAGGTTAACGAATTCGGCAAGATAGTTGAAGCGTCACTCGACGTCATCGCCGAGGCCGATCACCTTGTCGCGCACGTCGTCATAGTGAACCGTCGGATCGTAATAGGGCACGGGCAAGGCCAGGTCCCGCGCGTTCAGGCGGCCGACCGCCGCGATGACCTGATAGGCGGCCACAACCTCGTTGCGCTGGGACTTCACCAGATTAACGCGGGAATTGAGCAGTTCCTGCTCGGCATCGAGGATGTCCAGCACCGTGCGCAGGCCGGCGGTCGCCTCCTGCTCCGTGCCTTCGAGGGCGATCTTGTTGGATTCGGATTCCTTCTGGAAGGCACCGACCTGCGAGCGCGCGGTCTGCAGGTCTTCCCAGGCCCGGGTCGCGGATTCGACCGCTTCGCGCTTGGCCTGCTCGATCAGGACAATGCTCCGGCTGGCGCTCTGTTTCGCCTCGCGGACCCGGGAATAGACGCTGCCCGACTGGTAAAGCGGCACCGTGAGTTGAAGAGCAACGGATTTGGTATCCGTGTCGAAAGCGCGGTCGGAAACATCGGTCGCCTTGCTGTATTGGCCCTGCAGATCGACGGACGGCAGCAACTCGCCCTCGACCAGGTTGATATCTTCCTTCGCGGATCGCTCGTCATAGAGAGCCGCGATAACGGACGGGTTTTGATCGCTCGCCAGCGCCGTCGCCGTCTCCAGGCTCTCCGGCAGATCCGTCGGCGGCGCCGGGGCGATCAGATTGCCCGGGGTTTCGCCCACGATGCGGCGATAGGTCGCGCGCGACGTCTGGAGATCGCCTTCGGCCTTCTCCTTGTCGGCGACGGCGCGGGCCAGGCGGGCTTCGGCCTGGCTAACATCCGTGCGCGTCACCTCGCCGACCTCGAAGCGATCGCGCGTGGCTTCAAGCTGCCGCACCAGGACCTGTTCGTTGCTCACATTGAGTTCGAGAACGGCCTGGTTCTGGACCACATCCATGAAGGCGAAAATGACGTTGTTGAAGGTCGTCTGCTCGGTATCGGCGAGGCGCGCCCTTTCGGCCAACACGCGGGCCTCGGCCCGGTCGGTTTCCGCAATCGTGCGAAAGCCCCGGAACAGAGGCTGGGTAACGGTAAGCGTGTATGTCTGGGGCGTCAGGTTTTGGGTGTTCTCGACACTCATCGCCGTGGTCGTAAGTTTTGAATCCGTCTTATAGATCGACTTCTGGAACTCGCCGGAGAAGGACACGGTCGGACGCCAGTTGGACAGGGCCTGGGGCACCTGTTCGTCCACTGCCCGAACCTGGGCGCGTTCTGCCAGCAAGGTTGGATTGGAATGATAGGCCATGATCAGTGCGTCTTCGAGGCTTTGCCCCAAAGCGACCTGCGGCAGCGCTATGGCGACACCGAATGCCGCCAATGTCAGCGCTTTGCGTGAGCCCATTCTATTCGTTCCCCCAGCCACTTTCCGTTCTCCGCTCACTTGATCTTCAAAATTCGAAACCGACCTTGCGCGCAAAACCGGGCAGCATGGGCGTGGCGGCATCGAAGATGATCCGCCGCGAGTGAACCCCGCCCCCGCGCATGTACATGACACCGCGTCCGACGCCCCGCTCGCGCTGTACCGTCACCAACCGCCCGCCCTCGGCGAGTTGATCCAGCAATGCTTCCGGCACCGTCTCGACCGCGCCATCGATCAGGATGACGCCATAGGGCGCGTGTTTGGCATAGCCAGCCGTCAACGATCCTTCGATGACCACGGCATTGTCGATTTCCAGCCGGGTCAGAGTTTCGGCCGACCGGGTGGCCAGATCCGCGTTCTCTTCGACCGCGACAACCGTGGTGCAGAGCCGCGCAAGCACCGCGACCGAATAGCCGGAACCCGAACCGACCACCAGCGCGACATCCTCCGCCTGCGGCATTGCGGATTGCAATAGACGGGCCAGAACCATCGGCTCCATCAAATAGCGGCCCGCGCCGATCGCCAAGTCTTCATCGACATAAGCCAAGCTGCGCGCACGATCAGGCACAAAAACTTCGCGCGGAAGCGCGGACAGCGCACCGATCAGCGCCGGATCCGTGACCTTGTTCGTCCGAATCTGATTTTCGACCATATTGTGTCTGGCTGCCGAGAAGTCGGTCATCACACTACATCATCTAGTGGTAAGCAAGTCAAGCTACGCCCAATCTATCCCGCCTGTCTTAACGAAAGACTGTGGCGCCCACAACAAAACAAATCCTTGGATTATCGTTGGGTTGCCAGGCCAAGTAGCCCCAGAGGCCAACACAAGGTCAATACCTGTCTTTTCGCGACACCGCGACACGCCAGCTTGACCCGTGGCGGACGCGCGCACTATATCTCGCCGCCCGGACGGCTCTGCCCCGTCCGTACTCGAGGCCGGGTGGCAGAGTGGTTATGCAGAGGACTGCAAATCCTTGTACGTCGGTTCGATTCCGGCCCCGGCCTCCACAGTCTCGGCAGCTTTCCCCCGACCTACCGAATTGCACCGTACCGGCCGACGCGGGTGCGCGATCATTTTGCCTCGCCCCGCACCGGCTTCAGCAGCAGACATAGCGGCATCGCGGCGAAGGCGATAACGCCGATCAGGAAGAAGGTATCGTTGTAGGCGATGACGGCGGCCTGCCGTCCGACTTCGGCATTGAGGGCGGCGAGGCCGCCCTGCTCTCCCGTGTCCCAGAGTTCGGCAGCGCCTCCGAAGCCCAGCACCTTGTTGTAGGGGTTTATGAAATAGCTGAGCACGGACCGGTTGGCCTGCAGATCGCGGGTCAGCACGTTGAAGATGACCGCCACGCCGACCGTGGTGCCGATGTTCAGAATCAGGTGGAAGACGGCCAGGCCCTCGGTCCGCAGCCGGCGGTCGATGGTCGCAAAGGCCAGCACGCTGACCGGCACGAAAGCGACCCCGGCGCCGATGCCTTGAACGAAGCTGGTCCAGACCACCGTCCAGGGGTCGATCGTCAAAGTGCCGAAGGCCAGACCCCAGCTCGCGGCCACAAGCGCGAACAGGCCCGCGATATAGACGAGGCGCGGATCCAGCCGGTTCATCAGCGGCCCCATGATCAGCAGACTGAGAACGAAACCCACCCCGCGCGGTGCGAGCAGACGGCCGATATCCGTCTCGGCATAGCCGCCGATCTGCTGGAGCAGAAGCGGCAGGATGAAAAGCGGCAGGAAGACCAGCGCGCCGTAAGTGAAAATCATCGCTTGGCCAACGAGGAAATTGCGGTTGGCGAAGAGGGCCGGCGGCAGGAAGGGCCGGAGGGTCGTGGCGCTGTGCACGGCAAAGATGAAGATTGCGAGCGCCGCGACCGTGGCCTCGACCGCGATCTCGCCCGAATCGAACCAGTCCAGCCGCTCGCCCCGATTGAGCACCAGTTGCAGGGCCCCGATCCCGACCACCAGGGCGATGACGCCAAAAACGTCCAGATGGCGATGGCGATCGCGCGGGACTCGGGGCACGAAGAGCCAGGCGCTGAGCAGCACGAGGATGCCGACCGGCACGTTGATCCAGAATATCCACGGCCAGCTCGCGTGTTCGACCAAAATGCCGCCGACCAGCACGCCGAAGATCGTACCGACCATCGAACCGATTGCCCAAACCGATGTCGCGAGGCCCTGCTTTTCCTGCGGAAAGGCGTCGATGGTAATGGCCTGGCCCAGGGGAATCAGCGGCGCGCCCAGCACGCCCTGCATGGCCCGCCAGAAGACCGCCTCTCCCAGGCTGGTCGAAGCGCCGCAAGCGATGGTGGCGATAGTGAATCCGATGATTGAGCACAGAAACAGTTCGCGCCGGCCGAAGCGCGCGGCCAGCCAACCGGACAGCACGGTCATGATCGTCGTGCCCACGACAAAGGAGGTCACGAGCCAGGCGACCTGGTCCGGCGCGGCCGAAAAGGCGCCCTGCATATGCGGCAAGGCGATGCCGACATTGGTCTGCGTGATGGCGTAAAGATCGGTGCCCGCGACCGCCGAGATGGCGATCAGCCAGCGGCGCAGCCCAACCGGCACGCGCGCCTCATCCCCCTCGCCCATAGGCGGAACCGTGCCGTTGGAACCCGTCACCTGCGGGATCGCCCCATTCGATCAGATCGAAGGCGCGATCCTAGACCATCGTTTACCGGATTAGTCCAGCAGCGCCTCGGCCCCGCCCAGGCGCCGGGCCAGGCTTTCGAGAAAGCCCGCGCCGTCCGCGCCATCGGCCACCCGGTGATCGCCCGACAGGGTGAACTCTATGACCGGCCGTCCGGCGACCGAATCGTTCTCCCAGACCGGCACGGTCCGCATCGCGCCGACAGCCAGAATGGCGGCCTGGGGCGGATTGACCAAGGCCGTGAAACGATCGACCCCGAAGGGCCCCAGGTTGGAAACGGTGAAGGTACCGTCCGCCAATTCGGCCGCGTTCAGCTTGGCCTCGCGCGCCTTGCCCGCGAGCATGCCCAGGGCATCCGATATCTCGCCCACGGTCAGGCCTTCCGCACCGCGTATGACGGGAACCACCAACCCGTGATCGGTCGCCACGGCGACACCGAGATTGACGGTCTGGAACAGCACGATGCGGCCATCGTCCCAGCGCGCGTTGAGGCGCGGATGGTCGACCAGGGCCAAGGCCACGGCGCGCAGGACGAAATCCGTCACGGACGGCACGGCCCCGCCGGCGCGCTGGGCGGCCTTCAGGCGGCGGCGCAGACCCGCCAGGCCGTCCATCCGGATCGACCGGGTCACGGTGAATTGCGGGATTGCCGCACTGGCCGTCATATGGGGCGCCATGGCACGGCGATAGCCGCTGGGTTGTTCGATCCGATGCGGCACCGAGCCCGGAACAGGCGTCGGTTTCAGAGCGGCGGCCGCGACCTCCGTGGGCTTCGCACCGCCACCGGCCGCCTTGCGGATATCGGCTTCCTTGATGCGCCCGCGCGGGCCGCTGCCCGCCACGGTCGCGATATCGACACCCAGTTCGCGCGCGATTCGCTTGGCCAGCGGTGTCGCCCGCACCGGGGTCTTCTCCGCCACGCCGCGAGGCGCCGCAACGGGTTTGGCCGATGTCGCCGCCGCCGGAGCGGTTGCCTCCGCCGGTGGCGCCGCTTCGGCCTCTGCTCCCTCGCCCGCGATCACGCCGAGCAGGGTTTCGAGCGGCACTTCGCTGCCCGCCTCGACGATGATCTCCTTGAGGGTGCCGGTGCCGGGCGCCTCGATCTCGGTCGCCGCCTTGGCGTTCTCGATCGTCACCAGCGGCTTGCCGGCCTCGATCGCATCGCCAACGCGCGCATGCCATTCGACGACGACGGCCGTCTCCATGTATTCGCCGGCAGCGCCGATGAGGAGGATCGGAATATCCTTGGCCATGCTGCGCTCCCTCAAACCAGAGTCGCGCGGACGGCTTCGGCGATGCGGCCGGCATTCGGTATGGCCGCCTCCTCGAGCGGTTTCGCGAAAGGAATGGCCAGGTCGTGAATGCCGATCCGGCCGACCGGTGCGTCGAGCCAGTCGAAGGCCTCCTCGGCGATCATCGCCGCGACCTCGGCCCCGTAGCCGCCGAAGCGCCAGGCCTCGTTCACGACCACGGCCCGGTGGGTCTTCTCGACCGAGGCGACGATGGTGGCGGTATCCAACGGGCGCAGGGTGCGCGGATCGATGACCTCGCAGGAGATGCCGTCCTTGGCCAGAAGCTCGGCCGCCGCCAGGGATTCGATGACCATGCGGGAGGTTGCGACGATGGTGACGTCACTGCCCTCGCGCACCACCTCGGCCTTGCCGATGGGCACCAGGTGTTCGCCATCCGGCACTTCGCCCTTGGTGTTGTAGAGCAACTTGTGTTCGAGAAAGACCACCGGGTTGGGATCACGGATCGCGGATTTCAGCAATCCCTTGGCATCGGCCGGGGTGGTCGGCATGACCACCTTGATGCCCGGGATCATGGTGACCATCGCCTCCAGGCTCTTGGAATGCTGGGCCGCCGCGCCGGCGCCCGCGCCGCCCTGGGTGCGCAGCACGAAAGGCAGGGTCACCTGCCCCGCCCAGGAGTAGTTCATCATCGACGCCTGATTGACCAGCGCATCGACCACGAGAGGCAGGAAATCGGCGAACATGATCTCGGCGACCGGCTTCATGCCCATCATCGAGGCGCCGATGGAGAGGCCGGCGATAACCTGTTCCGAGATCGGCGTGTCGCGCACACGGCTCTTGCCGTATTTCTTCTGCAAATCCTTGGTGACACGGAAAACGCCGCCATAGATGCCGATATCCTCGCCGATCAGGATGACGTTCTCGTCCCGCGCCATCTCCTCATCCATTGCCTGGTTGAGGGCCTCGGCATAGCGCAGCTCAGCCATGGGTCACCTCCGTCACGGCATATTCCGGGACATAGAGATCCTCCAGCGGTGTGACCGGACTCGTCCTCGCGAAGTCGTAGGCCTCGTCCACGATGCCCTTCGCCTCCTCGTCCATCGCGTCCAGTTCCCCCGCCTTCAGGTCCTTGCCCAACAATTCGCGCAGGCGTTTGATCGGGTCGCGCTTGGCCCATTGGGCCAATTCCTCTTCC
>JAQCGR010000128.1 GCA_027619995.1 Pseudomonadota bacterium
CATTTCTCTTCTCCTTCAGGGTCCAGTCTAAATTAACTTTTGGACCACTCTGAAGGGGGCAGATCAATTGGCCGCATCTTCACGCCGTGCAGCTATATGAGGAGGTGCTGTTTCCGGTCTGCAGTCCGGCCTTGGCGGAGGGCGATCCGCCCCTGCGCGTGCCGGCGGATATCGCCCGCCACACCTTGCTGCATCTGGATTACCGAGACGATTGGCGCAAATGGCTACGCGCCGCTGGCGTCGAGGACGCCGTGCTCGACCGCGGCGCGGTGATGAACCAGATCAACCTGGCGATCGACGCCGCGGTGGGCGGGCAGGGCATCGCTCTGGCGAGAACGGCTTTGGCGGCGCGGGATCTTCTCGATGGACGCCTGGTCCGCCCGTTCGGCCCGAACCTGGCGGTGTCCTATGGCTATTACGTCGTCTGCCCCAAACGCTATGCCGAGGAAACCAAGATCGCGATTTTCCGCGACTGGATGCTGGCCGAGGTGGCGGCGGAGCGCGAGGCGTTGGGAGCATTGCTCCAATTATCGGATCGCTAAGACCCGAGGACTGCGCCATAGTTTGGCGTGGGAAGGGGGGCAACTATGCACGAGTCCATTCTCACCGACGATTTCACCTCGGACCCCTATTGGTGGGACGCCGCGCCGCGTCCGGAACCGGCCGAAGCGGCACTCCCTGCCCGTGCCGACGTGGTCGTCATCGGCTCCGGCTATACCGGGCTGTCGGCAGCCCATACCCTGGCCCGCGGCGGGCGAGAGATTCTCGTGCTTGAGGCCCAGCGTATCGGCGAAGGGGCGAGCACGCGCAACGGCGGCTTCGCCGCGAAGATGAGCCTTTTCGGTTTCGGTGATCTGGCTGCCAAATTCGGCCTCGACCGGGCGATCGCCGTCCATAAGGAAACCAAACGCGGCCGAGACCATGTCCTTGGCCTGATCGAGCGCGAAGACCTGGCCTGCATGTACAAGAATCCGGGCCGCTACATCCCGGCGCGAACGCCCCGGCATTACGACGCGCTCGCGCGCGAACTCGACCTGATGCGCCAGCATGTCGAGATCGATGCCGATCTGGTTCCGCCCGAAGCCCAGCGCCAGGAAATAGCCTCGAATTTCTATCATGGCGGCAAGATACTGCACGATTCGGGAGACCTTCATCCCGGCCTGTTTCATCAATGCCTCGTCGACCGGGCGATCGCCGCCGGCGTTGTCCTTTCCGCGCGCAGTCCGGTCCAGGGCGTCCGCCGCGAGGCGGAGGGGTTCGAGGTCTCGACGAACCGAGGTGCGGTCCGCGCGCGCGACGTCATCCTGGCGACGAATGGCTATACGGATGCGGCGGTGCCCTATTTCCGCCGCCGCATTCTTCCGGTCAACAACTACACGATCACGACCGAGCCCCTGGGCGAGGATCGGGTGCGCGCGATCTTTCCCACCGGCCGCAACATGATCGACACGAGCTGGCTGTTCTTTTCCTTCCGACCGACGCCGGACGGCACACGAATTAATTTCAGCGGCCGCACGGGTTACGCGGAGCGGCCGCCCGCCGAGAATGCCCGACTGCTCCACCGCAACATGTTGCGCGTGTTTCCGCAGCTCGATGGCGTGAAGATCAGCCATTGCTGGAAGGGGGGAATCGGCATGACCTTCGACTTCATGCCCCATGTCGGCATGCGCGACGGCATGCACTACGCCATGGGCATGAACGGCGCGGGCGTGCTCACCGGAACTTTTTTGGGCGACAAGCTGGCCCGGCGGATCCTGGGCGAGACCGATACGGAAACCCTGTTCGATTGCAAGGGATTTCCGACCGTACCCCTCTACGACGGCAGGCCCTGGTTCCTGCCCATGGCGATCGGCTGGCTGGCGCTCAAGGAAGCGCTGGGCCGCTGACGCCCGGCCGCACCAGTCCTAGCCGGCAGTCTCAGCCATCGGTCTGGCGTTCCTCGGGGGTTCTAACCGAGGCGGGGATGATGCCCTTGGCACGGGGATCGTCGATTAGTTGGGTGGCCTGGTCATAGGCCACGAACCCAGCGCGTTGATAGACCGACAGCGCGGTAGGATGGTCGAAATTGCAGGTATGGACCCAGAGCCGATCGGGTTCGTGGTGCCAAGCGGCGTCGACCGCCCAGGTCATGAAATAGCGGCCCAGGCCGCTGCCGATGAATTCAGGCAGCAGGCCGAAATAGGCGAGTTCGATCTCGTCATCCTCGCGGCGGTCCAGCTCGGCGAAGCCGGCCGGCACGCCCTGGGCGTAGAGGACGTAGATTTCGACCAGAGGGTCCTGAATCACCTCGGCCAGGGCGCTGTCGCCCATTGCGCGACGGTCCCACCACAGCCATGGCTCGCCGACCGTGTTGTAGAGATAGCGATAGAAATGCACGGTCGGCTGTTCGGCGCGCATCAGCGCGACCTTGCGCCCGGTCGGGGGGACCAGCATACGCTTGGGCGAAGCGCGCATCTCGAGATAGGTCACGACCTCGCGCAGCTTGCCTTTCGGCAGGGGCTCGGCCTTTTTGTCGTCGCCGGCCTGCCTGCCGATTCGCGGAATGTCTTTCATGCCTGGCCCCTGAGATTTACTCGCGAAGTCCTATACCCGATCCCAGAGGCTCTGTCGCAGGGGCAAATCGGGCAAGGATCAGCCTTTTGGCTCGGTGCCGTCGAGCCAGCGGGACACGACGCTTACGTCCTCGCTCCGATAGCCGAGCCGGTCATAGAATTCGCGGACGGCGGCGTTGTTGCCGCGGATCATCAGTTCGACCTTGCGGATGCCACGGGCGGCGGTCCAACTCTCCGCGGCTTCGACGAGCCGCCGGCCGAATCCGGCCTTGCGCCGCGTCGGATCGACCGCGAGGTAGTAGAGCCAGCCCCGATGCCCGTCATGCCCTACCATGACCGAGGCGAGGATGTCCGACCCCTCGCACCCGACGAGAACCGTGCCATGGCCGCTGTCGAGTGCGAGGCGAATATCCGCGACGGGATCGTTCCAGGGCACGACCAATCCGCATTGCCGCCAGAGTGCGACGACCGCGACGAGGTCGGGCTCTTCGAAGCTGCGAATATCCATGATCGCCGCGCGCCGGGGCTCGTGGGTCAGGCGGGCCCGGTTTCGACCGGGGTGTCCGGCTGCCCGCCCCATTCCGTCCAGGAGCCGTCATAGATCGAGACATCCCGGTGTCCGAGAAGGTAGAGGCCGAGGGCCAGGTTGCAGGCCGAAATGCCCGAGCCGCAGGTGGTCACGACGGGCCGCCCGAGGTCGATACCCGCGCGCGCGAATTCGGCCTGGAGCGCGGCCGGTTCCTTCAGGGTCTTGGTGCCCGGGTCGAGAAGGCCGCCGAAGGGCAGGTTTCGGCTGCCCGGGATATGGCCGCCGCGCAGGCCGGGCCTGACCTCGGGTTCCTCGCCCGAAAAGCGGCCGGCGGCGCGGGCGTCAAGCACCTGCTCCCGGCCCGTGGCGAGATTGGCGCGCATATGTTGCAGGCCGCGCACCATGTTGTGGCGGAAGGCGGGCTGAAACCGGGTTGGTGTCCGGCGCACCGGGCCGGATTGCAGCGGCCGGTTCTCCGCCTGCCATTTGGGCAGACCGCCATTGAGGACGGAGACATGTTCGTGTCCGAAGGCCCGGAACATCCACCAGACCCGGGCCGCGCTGAAGAGGCCGAGCCCGTCATACACAACCACATGATGCCCATTGGAAATGCCGAGCCCGCCGACCTTTTCGGCGAAACGGTCGGTGGACGGGAACATATGGGGCAGGGGGCTGGCAGTATCCGCGATCTCGTCTATATCGAAATACACCGTACCCGGGATATGACCCTCGGCATATTCCGCCTTAGGATCGCGTTCCTGTTGGGGTAGATACCAGGAGCCGTCCACCACGACGACATCCGGCGCCTTGAGGTGCTCGGCCAGCCAGGCGGTTTCGACCAAGGCATTTTTATTAATGTAAGACATTATTAAATCCTTATAACTAATTATTATTCAAAGGGAACAGTGATTTTAGATTTTGTATTCTCGAGCCATGTGGGAATCGGCAATCCCTTTTCGCGGAGAAAGTCCGGGTTCCATAGCTTGCTCTGATAGCGTTGGCCGGGATCGCAAAGCACCGTGACGATGGTATGGCCGGGCCCCATCTTCTTGGCGAGGCGGATGGCCCCGGCCAGATTCACCCCGCTCGAACCGCCCAGGCAAAGCCCTTCGAGGCGCAGCAGGTCGAACAGGACCGGCAGGGCTTCGCCGTCGGATATGCGGAAGGGATGATCGACCGCGATCTCCGCGACATTGCCGGTTACCCGGCCCTGCCCGATGCCTTCGGTGATCGAACTGCCCTCGGATTTCAACTCGCCGCTGGTAAAATAATCGAACATGGCCGCACCGTCGGGGTCGGCAAGGCCGATCTGGATGGCCGGATTCTTTTCCTTCAGATAGCGGCTGATGCCGGCCAGGGTGCCGCCGGTGCCGACAGCGCAGATGAAGCCGTCGATCTTGCCGTCGAGTTGGTCCCATATCTCCGGCCCCGTGCCTTCGTAATGAGCGCGCATATTGGCCAGATTGTCCCATTGATTGGCGTAGACCACCCCTTCGGAGGTCGTCTCGGCCAGTTGAGCGGCAAGCCGTTCGGCGATCCGGACATAGTTGTTCGGATCGCGGAAGGGCGCGGCGGGCACCTGGACCAGTTCCGCACCGGCCAGGCGCAGCATGTCCTTCTTTTCCTCGGACTGGGTCTTGGGAATGACGATGACGGTGCGGTAGCCGCGCGAAGCCGCGACCAGGGCGAGACCGATCCCGGTATTGCCCGCGGTGCCCTCGACAATCGTGCCGCCCAGATGCAGCGTGCCGCGCGCCTCGGCGTCGAGGATGATGAATTTCGCCGCGCGATCCTTGATCGATCCGCCGGGATTGAGGAACTCGCATTTGCCGAGGATCTCGCAGCCGGTGGCCTCGGAGGCCTGGCGCAAGCGGATCAGGGGGGTATTGCCGATCGCGGCGGCAAGGTCTTGGCGAAAGGGCATGGCGGTTCTTTCGGCGACGGGGGAATTCAAGGCGTTTCGATATGCTAGGCCTGGAGACGCGCGGGGCAAGTGCGGCGCGCGCAAAGCTCCCGGATCGGGAACCGAAGTGCACGTCGAGCAATCTTGGACCGAACCTCGCTGTCATGGCAGGATCGCCCGGCCCGGAGGGGGGGCAGGGGAGCAGGGGAGGCGTTAGTATGGCCCGCAATCTAGATCAGATCGTCACGAACGGCCTGTGCATTGGCTGTGGCCTATGCGCCAGTATCGCGGGTCCGGACAAAGTCGAAATGCGCTGGACTCCGGGCGGCGTGATGCGTCCGCTCGAACTGACACCGCTCGATCGCGCGACCATGAATCTGATCAACGCGACATGCCCCGGCGTCTCGACCTCGGGCATGACGGCGGAGATCGCCGGGCCGGGCGCGGAGCACGACGACTACTGGGGCTATTCCCACGGCATGTGGGACGGCTGGTCGGGCGACCCGGATATTCGGCACAAGGCGGCGACAGGCGGCGCGCTGACATCGCTCGCGATCCATCTTCTCGAGTCCGGCGAGGTCGAGTTCATCGCCCATATGCGCTCGCCCGGCGAAGCGCCGATCCGCAACGTTCCCCATGTCAGCGTGAACCGGGAAGACGTCCTGGCCGGCATGGGCTCGCGCTATGGGCCGACCGCGCCGCTGAGCAATTTCATGGATCATCTGGAGCAGGGTCGCCCCTTCGCTTTGGTCGCCAAGCCCTGCGACGTCTCGGCGGTGCGCAACCTCGCCAAGCGGGACGACCGGGTCGCGGAATATTGCAAATACCTGCTGTCGATCTCCTGCGGCGGCCAATCGACCCTGCAGATGACCTTCAACCAGATGGCCAAACATGACCTGGCGGAAGACGACCTGACGACCTTCCGCTACCGGGGCTACGGCTGCCCGGGCGAGACCACGATGGAGACGAAAGCCGGCACGACCCATACGGTCACCTATCTCAGCATCTGGGAGGACAAGCGCAACTGGCATCTGCCCTGGCGCTGCAAGACCTGTATGGACCCGATCGGCGAACAGGCCGATGTGATCGCCCTCGACATCTGGCCGGGCGGTGCGCCCACCGGCGAGGACGAAGGTTTCAACGGCATCGTCGCGCGCACGGCCAAGGGCAAGGGCTTGGTGGAACGGGCGATCGCGGCCGGCGCCTTGGAGGTCAAACCCGATCAGATGCCCTTCGTCGAGACCATGGCCGATACCCAGCCGCATCAGGCCTGGAAGAAGAACGGCATGCTCGGCCGGCAATGGGGCCTGACTCTCAAGGGCCGGTTGGCGCCGCGCTATCCCGGCCTGCGGGTGATCCGGATCGCCTTGTTCAAGGCTGGGATCGTCTACACCTTCCGCCAGATGCTCGGCGTCATGCGGCGGGTGCGCAACGGCGATGCCGACGAACCGAGCGTGCCGATCTAACGCCAGTCGCGCCGCAACCGCTCCCGGTTGAGCGCGAGCCATTGCAGGGCGATCAGGGTGGCGGCTTCGCGGATACGGCCATCGGCGCACATGGCCATGGCCTCGTCGAAGGCCATGGCCGTCACGCGGATATCCTCATTCTCGTCGTCCAGGCCGTGGATGCCGCCCGCGCCGGCGGCTTCGACTCTGCCGACGAACAGGGCAGTGGTCTGGGTTGTGCCCCCCGTACTGACAAAAAATGTCGTTATCGGTTCCAGCGCGCCGATCTCCAGTCCGGCTTCTTCGGCGGTTTCCCGGCGCGCCACGTCTTCCGGGGTTTCGCTCTCCTCGATGATCCCGGCAACCACCTCGGTCAGCCAGGCGGGTTCCCCGGCCGCGTAAGCGCCGATGCGGAACTGTTCGATCAGCACGACGGCATCGCGCGCCGGATCGTAGGGCAGCAGGGCGGCGGCATGGCCGCGCTCGAAGACCTCGCGCACAACCTCTCCCGACCAGCCGCCGGCGAAAAGGCGGTGGCGCAGGCGATAGCGGTCGATGCGGAAATAGCCCGCGAAGGCCGCTTCGCGCGCCAGGAGGTCGACATCGTCACGGTTTCGTGTTGCCACGTCTTGCTGCTCCCGTTTGTCTCGCGCGAACGGCATCATAGGTGTCGATCGTGGCGATGCCATGGATGCAAAGCGGGAGAACGGCGATGCGCAGCGAGAAAATTACCTTCGAAGGCGCCCAGGGCCATGACCTGGCAGGTCGTCTCGACCTGCCCGAGGGCACGCCTCGGGCCTATGCCCTGTTCGCCCATTGCTTCACCTGCGGCAAGGACATCAATTCGGCTTCGCGCATCGCGCGCGGGTTGACCGATCACGGCATCGCCGTGTTGCGCTTCGATTTCACGGGGATGGGCCATTCCGACGGCGAGTTCGCCAATACCGACTTCAGTTCCAATGTCGAGGATCTGCTGCTTGCCGCGCGCTATCTCCGCGAGCGCGACGAGGGCCCGAAGATACTGATCGGCCATAGTCTGGGCGGTGCGGCGGTGCTGGCCGTGGCGGGGGAGATCGAGGAAGCCGTCGCGGTGGCGACCATCGGCGCTCCGTCCGATCCCAATCATGTCGCCCAACTCTTCGCGGAATCGCGCGCCGAGATCGAGGAGAAGGGCGAAGCGGAGGTGGCGATAGCCGGTCGTACCTTCCGGGTGCGGCGGAAGTTCCTTGAGGATATCGAGGCCCAACCGCAGAAGGCGCGTATTGCGACGCTGAGGAAGGCGCTGATGGTTTTCCATGCACCCTTCGATCAGATCGTCGGCATCGACAATGCCAGCGAGATTTTCATTGCCGCGAAACACCCAAAAAGCTTCGTTTCCTTGGACAAGGCAGATCATCTTCTGTCGGACAAGGCCGATGCCGACTATGTGGCGCAGGTCCTCGCGGCTTGGTCGGCGCGCTATTTGGGCGCTGCCGTCGCGGCTTCCGCCGTCGATAGCGATGACGCGGAAGACGCCGTGACGGTGGCCGAGACCGGCAATGGCAAGTACGCCCAGATGGTCACGGCCGGGCACCACCGCCTGGCCGCCGGCGAGCCGGAATCGGTGGGCGGCACGGACAACGGCCCGTCGCCCTACCAGCTTCTTTCCGCCGCGCTCGGTGCCTGTACCTCGATCACCTTGCGGATGTACGCCGATCGTAAGAAATGGCCGCTCGAAAAGGTTTCCGTTCGCCTCCTGCACACCAAGATCCACGCGGAGGATTGCGCGGAGTGCGAAGCGCGGGAAGGCAAGATCGACAGGATAGAGCGGGAGATATCGCTCACCGGGCAGTTGGACGAGGAACAGCGTGGCCGCCTGTTGGAGATCGCGGATAAATGTCCGGTACACCAGGGTCTGGAGCGGCGGAACGAGGTCCTGACTCGTCTCGTCGACTGATATTATTGGTGGTGATTCAGTGTCCTGAGGACACGCATTTGACTTTATCCCTCGGGGTGCGGGAGGTTCCGGCAGTCGCCCGGACAACGGCAATACGGTGCAAGCCGAGGACGAGCGGGGGTGTGTGAATGCGCGGATGTCGCGCATTTCGCATTTTTGTCGCTTCAGGGACCGTAGTGTTGTCGTAACCGCCGAAGAATGGTGACGAGTCCGGGCTTGTATCGGATACCAATCTGCCAACGGGAGACGACACGATGAGAACCTACAAGCCGGGATTCCCCATGTGGGCCCCTCCCACACGGTTGATTTTGACCCTGGATCGTTCGGCGGGCAACC
>JAQCGR010000129.1 GCA_027619995.1 Pseudomonadota bacterium
CCGGCGCTTGGGCCTATTGAGCCTTGCAGCCCCCGGTATAGGCCGTGATGCACGAATGGGCGGATAGCTTCGCCCGGAACTGACCGTCTAGGGCCTCGTCGTCGAGAGATTCGTCCTGCAACGTGTCGAGCGCGTTGTTTTCGGACATTGCGTCCTCCTTTTGGGTTCAAGCGGCGCGAAGGCCCCGGTCCGTGACGAACCGGGGCCTTGGATCAAACGCAGGCGCCAGGACCCGTCTACCGGACAGAAATATGGGGGTGGGGGCCGGGCAGACAGAACTGCGTAAATTTTTCCCCGCCCGCGCGGTCGAGGGCCTCGTCCATGAGGTCGTCATCATGAATTGTATCGGTGGGTTCGTTGTCGACCATGTCGGCCTCCAAAATGCCGGCGACGTTTATTCGTCGCCGCGGAGGATGCGTATCACGACCGGTGAGCAGAATTGTGGCGACAGGTCCATCAAGGTGGAACGGGCCGCCATCGGGAGACGCAAATGAACGTATTGAGACTAATTCGCATTCGCGATACTTTGCGGTCTGTCCTTGCAGATTGACGGGGTGCCGCCATGTCCTATTTCGAAGACTTTCCCGAAACGGTTTTGCAGGTCCCGGCGCGCGCTGCCGCCTGGCCCACGACCCTTGGGGAGTTGGAGGCGGCGGAACGGTTCGTCGTCTGGATGTTCCGGCGCTGGGTCGTCGCCGCTAAGAATCACGATGCCCGCCAACTCGATATCCTGGCCCATGAATTCCGCCGCCAAATTGGCGCGGCCGTGTCGCGCGAGGGGATGATGGCGGCGTTCGAACTGGTCAACACGATCCGCAACCATGCCCGGCGGATGATCGAGTATCACCAGCCTTGCTGCGGCTGCCTCGGCTCGGACGAGGCCTGCGTGCTGACCCTGGTTGCCGCCGGCCAGTCGGGGGACGAGGCCCTGACCGCCGGCGCGACCGCCCGCTGGCTGGTGCGCGATGAAGGGCGCGACATTCTGGTGGCCAATGCGACGCGTCTCGGCGTCATCCTGGCCGATGCGGCACTCTACCTGCCCCAGCGCGGGGCCGGCGCCGTCGGGCCTGTTCCCGAAGCCGCCCGCCTGCACTGAGCGCGGCCGAGCCATGCCCGGGGTCGAGCCTTGAGGGCTTGCCAGCGGGGCGGTCCATGATCCATGAATGGTGCGAAAGCGCGCGGCCAAACGGCGGTGCGGCGATCTTTCCGGTCGCCGATCCAGGCGCGGCGCGAAAGCACGAGAGCGAGGTCATGGACAGGGCAATTTCTTTCGACCGCAAACGCGGTCTGGGTCTGGAAGCTTGCGATTGCCGGCCGGCGGTCACGCGGACCTACCAATCGCTCCGCGCTATCGGTTTCGACCGGGACGATGCCCTGGCCGCGGCCATCCCGGTCTACCGCGCCTATCATCCCGAGGTCGCCGAGCCGCGCGCCAACGAGGTTCTGCGCGACTGGTTCGGCGAAATCCGATAGCTCTTCCCCGTTAGCTCTCCCAGGGCCGGTCCGCGTAGCGCTCGCGCAGGACCGATTTCTGGAATTTCCCGGTTGAGGTTTTCGGCAACTCGGCGATGAACTCGTAGGCGTCGGGCAGCCACCATTTAGGAAATTCGGCAGCCAGATGCGCCGCCAGATCATCCGGCCCCGCTGCCGCGCTCTCGCGCAGGACCACGCAGGCCAGCGGCCTTTCGCCCCATTTCGGATGGGGCAGGGCGATCACCGCGGCCTCCTTGACGGCGGGATGGCCCATGATCGCGTTTTCCAGGTCCTGGCTGCTGATCCATTCGCCGCCCGATTTCACCAGATCGCGGGTGCGGTCGCTGATTTTCACGAATCCGGCGGGATCGATATTCGCGACATCGCCAGTGCGGAACCAGCCGTCCGCCGTCCTATCCCCGGCCACCTGATCCGTCCAACGGTCCTCGGTGCCGGGCGCGTCGTGATAGCGCGCGGCGACCCAGGGCGCGCGGATCTGCAATTCGCCCATCGCCGCGCCGTCCCAGGGCGCCTCGCCCTCGTCGCCGACCACCCGGACCTCGACCAGGGGCATCGGCAGGTGGCGTTCGGCGAAGAGGTCGAGCACCTGTTCGCGCGGCCAACCCGCCATTTCGGGTTTGGGATGGGCCATGGTCGCGCCGGCCGTCGTTTCGGTCATGCCCCAGCCGTGGATCGGCACCATGCCCAGCGCGTCCAACCCGCGCACCAGGGCGGGCGGGGGCGAGGCGCCGCCGGCGATCACCCGGATACCCGGCGGCAGGGTCCAGCGCCCGGGTTCGGCGCGCAGCGCGTCGGTCACCGCGAACCAAATCGTCGGAACGGCGCCGGTGATCGTCACCCCTTCGCCCGCCATCAGGTCGAGCAGGCTTTCAGGATCGAGATAGGGGCCGGGCAGGACCTGCTTGGCCCCGACCAGGGTCGCCGCATAGGGAAAGTTCCAGGCGTTGACATGGAACATGGGCACGATGGGCATGGTCGTGTCGTTCTGCCCCAGATCCCAGCCGTCCTTCATGCCCAGGCACATGGCGTGCAGCATCAACGCCCGGTGGGAATAGGCGACGCCCTTGGGCCGCCCGGTCGTGCCCGAGGTGTAGCAAATCGAGCAGGCGGTGAATTCGTCCTCGGGCTCGACCAGGGGTTCGGAAGGATCGCCGCCGGCGATGAAAGCCTCGTAGTCCTCGAACTCCCCCGGTGCGGCTTCGTCCGAAATGCGCGCGACGATGATCTTCTCGATCCGGGTGCGGTCGAGGAAGCGCCGCGCCAGGGGCAGCAGGACGTCGTCGACGATCAGGATGCGGTCCTCGGCGTGAGACGCGATGAAGGCCAATTCGTCCGGATGCAGGCGCAGGTTCAGGGTGTGCATCACCCCGCCCGCGCCGGGAATGCCGAAATAGGCTTCCAGATGGATATGGTGGTTCCACATCAGGGTGCCGACCCGCTCGCCGGGTTTCAGGCCGGCCTTGCGCAGGGCGTCGGCCAGGCGCCGGGCGCGCCCCGCCATCTCGCCATAGCCCTAGCGGTGCAAGGAGCGATCAGCGTAGCGCGAGACGATCTCCCGCCCGGTATAGAGGGTCTCCGCCCGCGCGAGCGCGCGGGGCAGAACGAGCGGATGGCGCATCATTGTGCTCTGCAACGCAGGACCCTCCGTCTGGCTTCGCGGCCAGGACGGTAGCACGGGGCCGTGTTCGATCAATCGCTGGCGAATGCCCCGCGGTCAGTGGCCGCCGGGCGTCGAATCGGCGGCATCGGATTCCTGCGCGACGAGCCAACTGCGCCATAGCATCCGCGTGTCCTCGGGCGGTCGCGGCACGGGCACCAGATCGCGTCGGTCGAACAGCGGGGCCAGTTCCGGCGGGACCAGGGCGCGCATCGCGACGCAGCCTTCCGACCCGGCGAGGGCCCGGGCCGCGTCGACCAGGGCCGCGGAGGTCCGTCCGCCGCCGCCGACCCCGAGGGCAATCATGGTGTCGATCTGGAGAACGCGGCCCAGCCACAGATCGGGAATCACCCGGTAGCCGAACATGCCCTGCAGGTATCCGGCGCTCGACCAGGCGCCCATGATGCCGTGACGATGCGGCGGGCGGGGATCGGCCAGCGCCCGGGCGAAGCCGCGCCAGCGCTCCAGGGTCAGTTCGGCCGCCATGATCCGGGCCAAGGGAAAGGCCAGTTCGACCTGCTCCGGCTCAAGCGGCTCGATTCGGACGATAGGGCTCATCGTGACGCTCTTCGGCCCTCCTCGGCCGTCGATCCGCGTACTGCCCCGACCATGATGTGCGCCTGCCCCCGCAGCATTGATGCATATCAAGGAGGCGCCGGGGCCCTTCGTGTTGTCTGCCCCTGCATTGTCGGTGCAGAATCCATGGTCGGCGGAAATGCGGTTCGGGCAAGGCAACGGGGATTCCCATGGCGCCTGCCGTCACGACAGCCGATCACAGGGCGACGCGCGACATTGCGGGCACCGGGATCGCGGCCGAACGGCATTTTGAAGCGGATCTGGCCTATAATCGGGCGCTCGAGGTGGCGGAGGCGCAGGCCATCCTGGGCTGGAGCGCCGTGACCATGTTCGAATCCAGCGGCCAGGTTCGCCACCAGTTGTCCCGCCGCTTGGCGGTCGAATGACCGCGATTTCGCAGGGCCCGGCGGCGATGCGCCCGGGGGCGGAGGATCCGCCTCATATCCGCCGGACGACGGATGGCGCGGCCCGTCTGAACATGATGGTTGAAGGGGTGCATTGCGGCGGCTGCGTCGCGCGGATCGAGCGCGCGCTGCGGGCCATGCCCGCCGTGCGCGCGGCGCGCGTCAATCTTTCGACCCGCCGCCTTGCCGTCACCTGGGACGATTCCCGGGCCGGACCGGCGGAAATCATGGCGGCGGTCGAGGGGCTGGGCTACCGCGCCATGCCCTTCGATCCCGAACTTTTGGCCGGGCGCCATCAGGCCCAGGAGAAGGCGCTGCTGCGCGCAATGGCGGTCGCCGGTTTCGCGGCCGGCAATGTCATGCTGCTCTCGGTTTCGGTCTGGGCCGGCTATTCCGGCGAAATGGGCGTGGCGACGCGCGGCCTGTTCCATTGGTTGAGCGCGCTGATCGCCCTGCCGGCCATCGCCTATGCCGGCCAGCCGTTTTTCGCCTCGGCGATCCAGGCCCTGGCCGCGGGTCGCACCAATATGGACGTGCCGATCACCCTGGCGATCCTGCTCGCGACCGGGATGAGCCTGATCGAAACCGCCAGCGGCGGGCATTACGTCTATTTCGATTCCGCCGTCACCCTGCTGTTCTTCCTGCTGGTCGGCCGCTATCTCGATTCGCGCGCCCGGGGCCGCGCGCGGGCCGCGGCGGAAAACCTCCTCGGTCTTGCCGCGAGCAGCGTCACGGTGCTCGATCCGGACGGCACGCAGCGCGTCTGCGATCCCGCCGCGGTGGCGCCGGGCGCCGTTGTCCTGGTGCCCGCGGGTCAGCGTATCGGGGTCGACGGCACGGTGATCGAGGGCGCGTCGGACGTCGATTCGAGCCTGGTGACGGGGGAATCCCTGCCCGCCGCGATCGGGCCCGGTACGGCGGTCTTCGCCGGCACCCTGAACCTGACCGCCACCCTGCGGGTGCGCGCGGCGGCGACGGGCGAGGATACCTTGCTGGCCGAGATCGCCCGTCTGATGGAGGCCGCAGAACAGGGCCGCGCCCGTTTCGTCGCCTTGGCCGACCGCGTCGCGCGGCTTTACGCTCCCGCCGTTCATAGCCTGGCCGCAATCACCTTCCTTATCTGGTTCTTCCTCGTCGGCGCGCCCTGGCAGCAGGCGCTGCTCTATGCCGTCGCCGTCCTCATCATCACCTGTCCCTGTGCCCTTGGCCTGGCGGTGCCGGCCGTGCAGGTGATCGCCAGCGGCCGGCTGTTCCGCCAAGGCATTCTGCTGAAATCGGCGACCGCGCTGGAGCGTCTGGCCCAGATCGACACGATTGCCTTCGACAAGACCGGAACCCTGACCCTGGGGCGGCCCGCGCTGCGCCGCGACCGTGCCGTCGACGACGAGGCCCTGCGCGCGGCGGCGTCCATCGCCGCGGCCTCCAGCCACCCACTGGCGCGCGCGCTCGTCGCCGCCGCCCCGCCGATCCCGGTCGCGGCGAATGTGATCGAGACTCCGGGTGCCGGCCTTGCCTGGGCGGGGCCGGCGGGGGGGACCTATCTGGGCAGCCGTGCCTGGTGCGGGGTGGCCGCGGAGGATGGCTCGACCGATGACGGGCCCGAACTCTGGTTTGTGCGGCCCGGCATGGCGCCGGTCCGTTTTGCCTTCGAGGATGCGCCCAGGCCCGATGCGGCGGCGGTGGTCGCCAGACTGCGCTCGAGCGGGTTGCGTCTGCTGTTGCTGTCGGGCGATCGCCCCGACGCGGTGCGCGCCCTGGCCGAAAGGCTCGGCATTGCCGATTGGCGCGCCGGCATGGCGCCTGGCCAGAAGGTCGCGCGGCTGGAAGAACTGGCCGCAGAGGGCCGCCATGTCCTGATGGTCGGCGACGGCCTCAACGACGCCCCGTCCCTGGCCGTGGCTCATGTCTCGCTCTCGCCGTCCAGCGCCGCGGAGATCAGCCAGAACGCGGCCGATATCGTCTTCCAGGGCGATCGTCTGGCCCCGGTGGCCGAGGCGCTTGCCGTGGCCGGGCGGGCCGCCCTGCTGGTGCGTCAGAATCTGGCCCTGGCCCTGCTCTACAACATCGTCACCGTTCCCCTGGCCATGCTCGGCCATGTCACGCCGCTGGTCGCCGCCGTGGCGATGTCGAGTTCCTCCCTCGTCGTGATGGGCAACGCCCTGCGTCTGGCCGGCCGCAACCGCCCGGCGGGGGCGGGTGGATGACCGCGCTGTTCTATCTCATCCCCGTCGCCCTGTTTCTCGGCCTCCTCGGCCTGGGGGCCTTTCTGTGGAGCCTGCGCACGGGCCAATACGACGATCTGGACGGCGCCGCCCAGCGCATCCTGTTCGACGAGGAGGACGCGCCGTCGCGCGACGATTGAAGGAATTTGGCACTTGTCGCCCGTTCCGCGTGTATGCCGATTTTCTAATGCATTGATTCCCCGGCGACCTTGGACCAGATTGTCCCCGAGGGAGGCCGTTCCTTTTTGCGGGAAAGGCGATTATGCCGCGATACAACATCGTTCCTGGTGCCCAGCCGCGCGCGGGCGGGTCTCAGGGTAGCCCTTGCGCGGCCTGTGGGATCCGCGAGATCGCGGTTTGCGGCGCCCTGCAATCCGACGAACTGCACGCTCTTACCAAGATTATGGACGGTATCGCCGTGAATCGCGGGGGCATCGTGTTTTACGAGGGCGATCCGGCGCGGCACGTCTTCAACGTGGCTGCAGGGGCGGTCCGTCTGTCCCGCTTGCTGCCGGATGGGCGGCGTCAGATCACCGGCTTCCTCTTCCCAGGCGATTTCCTGGGCCTCGCCTATGACGAGACCTACACCTATTCGGCCGAGGCGATCGAACGTTCCGAATTGTGCCGCTTCTCGCGCGCCCATTTCGAAACCCTGCTGGACGATCATCCGCGCATGGAGCGGCGTCTGCTCGGCATCGCCTCGAACGAACTGGCCACGGCCCAGGACCAGATGGTCCTGCTGGGCCGCAAAACCGCGCGCGAAAAGCTGGCTTCATTCCTGATCACGCTGTCGCGGAGGGCCGAAAGGCGCGGCCAGGAGAGCAACACAGTGCATGTGCCCGTGACGCGGACCGATATCGGGGACTATCTCGGGCTGACCATCGAAACCGTCAGCCGCACCTTCACGGCCCTGCGCAAGGCGAAACTGATCGAGTTGCAACCCGATCATGCCGTGCGCCTGCTCGATATCGAGGGTCTCGTCGCCATCGCGGGCGACTGAGCGTCAATCCACGCGAAAGCGCGCGATCGTCTCTTCGTCGATCGTCAGGCCCAGGCCCGGGCCCTGGGGCACGGCCACCTTGCCGTCCGGGCCGACCGGAAAGGCCTCGCGCACCATGTTCCAGCGCAGGGGCGAATCGGCGATCGAATATTCCAGCCATTCCTCGTCCCGGTGCTGGGCCAGGAAGGACAGGTTCGTGGCCAGCAGGATATCGCTCTTGTAGCCATGGGGGATGATGCGCCGGCCCAGGCCATGCGCCATCTCCGCCACCTGCAGCATCTCGCTCAAGCCGCCGACCATGGTCGCGTCCGGCTGGGCGATATCGGCCCCGCCGCGCACCAGCATCGCCTCGTATTCGAAGCGGGTGGTCAGGCCCATATCGCCGCCTGTCACAGGCACGCCCTGGCCGGCGATCTCGGCGAAGCCGTCCAGATCGTCCATCGGGATCGGCGCCTCGAACCAGAGATAGCCGTTTTCCTTGAGGACCGGTACGACGCCCAGGGCGGACTCCGCGCTCTTGAAACAGGCGAAGGCGTCGAACATCAGGTCGATATCCTTGCCGACATGCGCGCGTGCGAGGGCCAGGACGTGGCAGGCGTAGTCCACCGCGCGGCCCCAATGGGGGTCGGAAGCGATCTTGAGGGCACGCACGCCGGTTTCGAGGCAGGTATCCAGCCGGCGGCGCACCGAATCGTCGGTCTCGCCCAGGCGCGAGGTCGTGACATAGGCCCGCACCCGGTCCCTTTTGGGCGGGCCCATGAGTTCGGCGGCGGTCTTGCCCTCCGCCTTGCCCTTGATGTCCCAGGCGGCGATATCGATGCCGCTGATCGCATGGATCGCGCCGCCCCGCCGGCCATAGTAATGGCTCAAGGCATACATATGGGCCCAGAGAGCGGCGGGATCTGTCGGGTCCTGGCCGAGGACGATGGATTTGAGGCTGGGCCAGGCGAGAGAGTCCCGGGTCGGGTCGATGATCGCCTTCATGATCGCCGGGCTGCTGTCGATTTCGGCGATGCCGGTGATGCCGGCATCCGTGTGCAGACGGATCAGGCAGTTGACGAAGGCGCCGTCATACCAGTCGCCCTGCGGCATCGGCGCGCGCAGCTCGACGACCTCGACATCGGTGATCTTCATTTCGCCGCCTCCCCATGCCCTACGATTTCGCGTCGGCGCATCCTACAGCCTGCGGTGGCGGCGCACAGGCCTTCCGTCGCGCGCCGGAACCGCCCACACTTGGCAATCCGGAACGGGAAAGGATGGCTGCGATGTACACCCTCTATCCCGCATTTCCCATGTAACCGAACCATTTGATGCGGCTTTCGTCTATTTCTTACATATAATTCAGT
>JAQCGR010000130.1 GCA_027619995.1 Pseudomonadota bacterium
CTAGCGCGGCTTGTAGGCCGTGACCTCGACCTCGAGCTTGACGTCGACCATCAGGCCGCTGACGACCGTCGAGCGGGCCGGCGGATCCTTCGGGAAATACTCGCCATAGACCTTGTTGAAGCCCAGGAAGTCGCCCTTGCTGGGCAGCCAGCAGTTGGCCTTGATGACATCGTCCAGGGTGCAGCCGGCATCGGCCAGGATGGCCTTGATCATGCCCATGACGACATGCGTCTGCTCCTCGACCGTACCCGTGGTCATGGGCGCGCCGTCCTTGAAGGGCACCTGGCCCGACAGGAAGACGAAATCGCCCACGCGCACCGCTTTCGAAATCGGAATCACGTTGCCGCCGACGACGATCGGGTCGCCAATAGTTTCCTTCGCCATTTTCTCTCTCCTCAAGCTGTTCATAGGAAATGGAGCGGCGCCCCGCGCCGCCCGGAATCTGGAGCCGCATTCCACCATCCGGCCCCCGGATGTTCAAGCCCGCTGGCCGCATTGCAGGCCTGCAATCGTGGCGCGCGGGCGCGGGCGGCGATAGCATCGGCGCGCAACGCACAGGAGGGTGATATGGCGGACCAGTTCAACCAACCGCTCGGCGGCAACGACATGCCGCGTTTCGGCGGACCGGCGACGATGATGCGCCTGCCGAGCCAGCAGGGAACGGCGGGCCTGGATGCCTGTTTCGTCGGCGTGCCCTTCGATATCGGCACCTCGAACCGAGCCGGCACGCGCCACGGGCCACGCCAGATCCGCGCCGAATCCTGCCTGCTGCGGCCCTATAACATGACGACGCGGGCGGCCCCCTTCGACAGCCTGCACATCGCCGATATCGGCGATGTGCCGGTCAATCCGTTCAACCTTCTGGATGCCGTGCGCATCATCGAAGAGGCCTATGACACCATTATCGCCGACGGCTGCAAGCCGTTGACCCTGGGCGGCGATCACACCATCACCCTGCCCATCCTGCGCGCCATGAAGAAGAAATACGGCCCGGTCGGTCTGGTTCATGTCGATGCCCATGCCGATATCAACGATTCCATGTTCGGCGAGCGCATCGCCCATGGCACGCCCTTCCGGCGCTGCGTCGAGGAAGGCCTGATCGACGGCAATCGAGTGGTCCAGATCGGGCTGCGCGGCAGCGGCTACACCGCCGAGGATTTCGACTGGCCAGTTGCCCAAGGTTTCCGTGTCGTCCTCGCCACCGAATGCTGGAACAAGTCGCTGGCGCCCCTGATGGACGAGGTGCGCGAGAAAGTGGCCGGCGGGCCGGTCTATGTCAGCTTCGATATCGACGGGCTGGACCCCGCCTTCGCGCCCGGCACCGGGACGCCCGAGATCGGCGGCCTGACAAGCGCCCAGGGCCAGGAAATCCTGCGCGGCTGCCGCGGCCTCGACATCATCGGCGGCGATCTGGTCGAGGTCTCGCCGCCCTACGACCCCTCGGGCAACACCGCCCTGGTCGGCGCCAATATGCTGTTCGAAATGCTCTGCGTCCTCCCCGGCGTGGCCTATCGGGACTAGCGCCGCAGACCCTGAAATCCCTCTCCCATAGGGAGAGGGAGGGGCCCGCGCCGTGAGGCGTGGGAGGGTAAGGAGACCGGTTTCGCCCGGGATAGGCCGAACCCCTCACCCGGATCGGCTTCGCCTCGCCACCCTCTCCCTATGGGAGAGGGTTTCGCTTGTTCGCGGATGGCGGCGGCACCGGCCCAGGTGTGATGAACATCATATGATCGCCGTCACTGTCGAGGCGACGGGGCGGCCGTATCGTTCGACCATCGGACGACATCGGGAGGATACGATGACCATGACCGATACGACGCGAAGCAAAGGCAAGTTCGGGACCATGGCGGCGAATGCGATCGTCTTTTTCGTCGGCGTGACCCTTTCGGCTCCCTTCCTGCTTCTGGCCGCGACGCCTCTCTTCTTCGAGTAGCGGCGACGCGCCCCAACCCACTGCGAACACCTCTCTCCAAACGCCTCATGGCCCGGGCCCACCAGCCCGGGCCTTTTTCTTGGCGCGGGACCGGGGGCGAGGGACCGGGGTCGGGCCGCCAGCTGTGATCGCTGTCATATGACCGGTGTCACTGCCGGCTTTTGCCGAAAGTTTTAGAGTTCGACCATCAACCACTCGGGAACCACAAAAATGAACACGACAGCGCGCCACTCGATCTTCCACCGCGACATCGGCGACTGGTTGTTCACCTCCGTCGTCCTGCTGGCCAGCACCGCCCTCGCCGCGCCCTTCGCCCTGATTCTCTCGGCCCCGTTTCTCGGCGGCTGGTAGGCTCGGCGGCCTGACTCGCGGACGCCGCCGAATTGATTTGAACTGAGCCGCGCCCGCGCCCATGGTTCGGCCATGGGGGCGGAGGCAACAAGCGGCGCGGCGCTAGGCACGGTGGGGGACACGGGCAGGGGACGGCGAATCCTCACCCTGTGTTTCGTCGTGATGGCCGCGGCGACTTACGAAATCAACATGACCAATGCGGCGGTGATCCTGCCGCATATGCAGGGCGCCTTCTCGGCGACCAAGGATCAGATCGCCTGGGTCGTCACCGCCTTCATCGTCGGCATGCTGATGGGCTTCGCCTGGTCGGGCTGGTGTAGCGACCGCTTCGGCCGGCGCGGCTTCTTCCTGGCCTGCCTGGGCGCCTATATCGCCGCTTCCTATATGTGCGGCGCGGCGGACAGCCTGGAGGAGGAAGTCGTCTGGCGCTTCGCCCAAGGGATGCTCGGCGCGCCGATGATGCCGATCTCCCACGCCATCGTGCTCGACAGCTTTCCGCGCGAAAAGATCGCGGTAGGCAACGCGATCTGGGGCATCGGCATCATGGTCGGCCCGGTCCTGGGCCCAGTGGTCGGGGGCTATATCGCGGATTCCGCCGTCTGGCGCTGGGTCTTCTATTTCAACATTCCAGTCGGCATCCCGATTTTTCTCGGCTGCCTGGCCTTCATCCCGCGCGCGCCGCGCGAGCCGGGCCGGCATTTCGACTGGTTCGGCTGCCTGGCCCTGACCCTCGCCATCGGCGCCTTCCAACTGGCGATCAACCGGGGTGAAAGGCTCGACTGGTTCGCCTCGACCGAGGTGATCGTCGAGGCGACCATCGCACTCGTCGCGGCCTATCTCTTCGTCGTCCATATCACGACGACGCGGCATCCCTTCGTGCGGATAGAGATGTTCCGCGACCGCAACCTCTCCCTCGGGCTGGTCATCGCCCTGGTCTGGGGCTTCCTGCTGCACGGGGTCCTCGTCCTGATCTCGATCATGATGCAGGAGTTGCGCGGCTATCCCGTCATCACCCTGGGCGAGGTTCTGGCGCCGCGCGGCATCGGCGTCATGGCCGGCAGTATCGTCGCGATCCAGGCGGCTCGGTTTTTCGACCCGCGCTACACCATGACATGCGCCGTGCTTCTGATCGCGGGATCGTCCTGGATCATGACGCAATGGACCCTCGATGTGACGCCCTGGGAAGTCGCCTGGTCCGGCGCCCTGCAGGGCTTCGGCACGGGAATCGGCTTCGTCACCCTGGCGTCAAAAACCCTTTCGACCCTGGAGGACCGCTACCGGACCGAAGCGCTGACCCTTTACAATCTGACCACCTTCGTCGGCATCGGTACGGGGATCGCCTTCGCCGTCTCCCTCGTCACCCGCAACACCAGCGGCTTCCACGCCCTGCTGGCTGAGGCGATTTCGCCCCATAACAAGCTGCTGCGTTTCTTCGACCTGCCCGAATCCTGGGACCCGAGCAGCGAAGCGGGCCGCGCGACCCTGGACGCGGTGATCGTCCAGCAGGCCGCGATGATCAGCTACCTCAACTATTTCTTCCTGATCACGGTGATCGCGGTGGCGACAATCCCGCTGATTTTTCTGTTCAAGGGCGGACGGATGTTCGGCGCGAGCGGCGGGCACTGAGCGCGGCAAGTTCTCGAAAAAGGATGTGCCAATCCCCCTTCGAGACGGCCCTGGGGGCCTCCTCAGGGTGAGGCGGATATGTGCTTTCCCTCATCCTGAGGAGCGGGCGAAGCGTGCGTCTCGAAGGATCTCGGCAGACGCTTGCTAGAGCACGTTGCGGGTCTTGCCTGTAAGGGATTCCGGGGTGCGGTCGGAGCCGGCGTAGAAATCCGCCGTCATGGCCTCGACCGAGCGCCGGTGGGTTTCCCGCTCCGCCGCGCCG
The DNA here is from genome assembly GCA_027619995.1 of Pseudomonadota bacterium. Lineage (GTDB taxonomy): Bacteria > Pseudomonadota > Alphaproteobacteria > CADEGL01 > CADEGL01 > JABIRQ01. The sequence goes on from JAQCGR010000130.1 coordinate 4,173, forward strand.
AAGGGAATTTGGGGCGGCGTGTCGGGTTCGAAATTGTTCCAGCGGTCCTCGCCCCGGATCAGGGTGGCGAATTCACGCCGTCCCGTCTTGACCGAATCGGCAGGCATGCAATCGATCAGCATGCCCATGCGCCGCCCCTTGGTGCGGTTCGGCTGGGAACTGTGGACGATGTTGTAATGGATGACGGCGGCCTCGCCCGGATTCAATTCGACGGGCACTGCCCCCGAATCATCGAAGGCCTCGGCGATGTAATGACCGCGGGTCAGCATGCTGTCCGGATCGATCTTCTCGTCATGGCGCATATGGGGCCATTTGTGGGAGCCGGGAATAACGCGGAGGCAGCCGTTCGCGACGGTCGCCGGGGTCAGGGCGAGCCAGCAGGTGACGAGCAGCGGGCCGATATGGATATAGGGCGTGTCCTGGTGCCAGCCGACATAGGTCTTCGAATCGGCGGGCTTGTTTCGGTAGCCGACCCCCCAGCACAGGATATCCGGGCCGAGCAATGGGGCTAGGCCCTCGGTCAGGCCGGGCTTGCGGATCAGGGCGTCGATCCAGGGGAAAAGCAGGTTCGCCTTCATGTCGTAGAGACCGACATGATCGGGATGGGCGCGTTCAAATGCCTCGGTTTCGGCCCGGCACTCGGCCGCCTCGGCCTCGGTCAGGACCGGCAGGGGAAAATAGCAGCCGTCGCGCTCGAAGCGCGCCTTCATCGCCTCAGGGGACTCGGGCAGATCAACCATTCCTTCCCTCCTCTTCCATCTTGCCTTCGAGAGCGCGCTTTGCGTGTTTCGCACCGCCGAACAGAACGCTGGCCTGAACCTCGACCGCCTTGCGCCAGGCCTCCAGTTCCGCCGCGCCCATTTCGGTCTCGGCGATCCGGTCGCGGTCCCAATTGTCGTATTCGTCCACCCCGCGCAGCAGGACCGCCGATTCACGCGGCCAATCCTGCCAGGCATGGGTGGGAATCATCTCGTTGAGAAAGACGATGCGCGGGTCCGGTCCGTGGTTGGGGCCGGAGGAGTGGCAGATCGCGTGATAGAAGAAGGCGCATTCGCCGGGGTCGAGTTCCATCTCAACCGCCGCCGTTTCGTCCAGTTCCGCCTCGATGGTCTGCTCCCGGCTCAGGATGCTGGCCGTGCCAAAATTCTCCCGGTGGGGCAGCAGTTCGCCTTTGTGGGTACCGGGAAGCGCGCGGATGCAGCCCTGCTCGGCCCGGCAGGGCGAGAGCGCCAGGGCGGCAATCACGTTGATCGGCTTCACGTTGGCGTAGGCGGTGTCCTGATGCCAGCCGGCGAAGCTCCTGCCGTCGGCCTGTTTGAGGCGGAGGGACTGGCCCCAGCACAGGATGTCCGGGCCGATCAGGTCCTCGACAGTATCGAGGAAAAGCGGCTCCGCCAGCATCTCATAGGCCCAGGGCGCGATCATATAGGCCTTCTGGTCGAGCTTGATGGCTTCGGCCGGGTGATTGCGTTCGAAGGCCTCGAAGCACGCGCGATAGTGGCCCGCGCGTTCCTCCGACATGACCCGGACCGGAGCATGCCAACCCTGTTCGTGAAAGCCCGCGATCTGGGCGTCGGTCAGGACCTTTCCCACGGTCTCCTCCTTGCGCCGGAACCCCTTAGACTCCGGCGAGCGCCTAGTTCTGTTTCTTGAGGTTGAGCTTCTCGCGCGCCTCCTGGGGCGTGAGGATGCGCGCACCCATCAGTTCGGCCACCGTCCGCGCCTTCTCGACCAACTGCCAGTTGTCGGCGAAGACGCCGCGTTCGAGATAGAGGTTGTCCTCGAGCCCGACCCGGATGTTGCCGCCCATCAGGACCGCCTGGGCGGCCATCGGAATCTGCATCCGGCTGATCCCAAACGAAGCCCAGACTGCGCCATCGGGCAGCATGTCGCGCATCGCCTTCATGCCCTCGGTCGTCGCGGGCGAGCCCCACTGGATGCCGAGACAGAGCTGGTAGAGCGGCGGATCGTCGAACAGACCTTCGGCGTAGAGCTGGTTTGCCAAAGCGACATGGCCGGTATGGAAGCATTCGATCTCGGCCTTGATGCCGAGCTTCTGCATTTCGCCCGCGACGTGGCGCAGCACGCTGGGCTGGGCGATATAAGTCATTTCGCCGAAGGCCATCGCGCCGCAATCCAAGCTCGCGATCTCGGGCTTCAACGCGGAGATGTAAATCAACCGCGTCTCGGCATCCGTGTTGTCGGAATCCGGCGTGCCGACATTCGGGTTCTCGGCGCTGGGCCGCCAGTCGCCACCATTGCCGCCGGTGATGTTGATACAGACGTCGGTTTCGGAATCGCGGATGCGGTGGAAGATTTCCTTGAACAGTTCCGGATCGCGGCTGTTGCGACCCGTCTCGGGATCGCGCGCATGGATATGGACGATGGCGGCGCCGGCCTTGGCCGCGTCGATCGCCGCGGTCGCGATCTGCTCCGGCGTGATCGGCAGACGCGGATGCTTGTCCTGGGTCTCGCCCCCGCCCGTCACGGCGCAGCTGATGATGACTTCGTTGTTCATGGCCTTCCCCTCCCCCTGATTGCTTATCGCAGCGAAACCGGTTCGCGTGTCGCACCTTGATACATTGTGGCCGTCTGTTTCAAACAGGCCAAGCGATGTGCCTCGAGGGCTTCCGGCGTCATGTCCCCCGTCGGACGCTGGTCGGCATCGAAATTGCCGAAGCGATCGACCCCGCGCACCAGCATCGCGGAATCGCGCGGCCCGTGGTTCACCGCGCTCGTCGGCATGTAAGAGGCGAGATAGAGGATGCGCGAATCGTCCGATTGGTTCGGGCCCGAGCGATGGACGATGTTGTGGTGGAAGATGCCGATCTCGCCCGGGCGCAACTCGGCCAGCACGGTCTTCGAATCGTCGATTTCGGCCGTGATGTATTGGCCGCGGGTCAGGATGCTGTTGGTATCGTCCGTATCCCGGTGGGGTAGCAGGGGCCATTCATGGGAACCGGGAATGACTTCCAGGCAGCCGCTTTCCTCGGTATTCGGCGAGAAAGCGAGCCAGAAGGTGAAGCAGGGCTCGGCCTTGATATACATCGTGTCCTGATGCCAGCCGGCATAGCTGGGGCTGTGCGGCGGCTTGAAGCGGAAGGAGCCGGTCCAGCACAGTATATCCGGCCCCAGCAGATCCTCGGCCACGTCAAGAATGACTGGGTGACGGGTCAACTCGTCCAGCCAGGGGGTGAGCAGGTTGGCCTTGAGGTCGAGCTTGTCCCGCCCGCCGGGCATGGCCGCGATGGCCTCCAGCCTCCGGCGATACTCGGCCATCTCATCCTCTTCCATCACCTTGATCGGGCCGAGATAGCCGTCCCGCTCGAAGGCCGCCAACTGCGTATCCGTCAAAAGCTTGCTCATCGCACGCCTCCTTCCCTTCCCATTACTTGCATGCCCGGTCGAGGACGGCGCGTGCCGCGATCCGGAACTGCCGCCGCGCCAGACGCGCAGCCGCACCCGGTTCGACCCTGTCGTCCCTTACCAGGCGATAAAAATGATAATCCATGACCGCATGGGCCAGATCGGTCAGATCGCGCCGCACAGCGCCGCCGGGCAGCCCGCCCTTGGCGGCCACCCGGTCAAGCATCGAATCGACCTGGCCGTGCACGACTTCGTCAATATCGAGGCGCGGCCCCGTCCCGAGGGCGTTGAAATCGATCGCCAGTATGTGCCGCCAAGCTGCCCGGTCCAGAACGTCGAAAGCGTGGCTGAAGGTCAGATCCATATAGCCTTCCAGCGCCATGACGGGATCGGCGGGCGGATCGTTCAGCAGGGGCTCGCGCAAGATCAGGGCGCGCTCGTGATGACGGATGCCGAGGCGATGAATCACACCGTCCTTGGAGCCGAAATAATTGTAGATGGTGACGATCGAGACCTCGGCGGCATCGGCCAGGGCCTCGACCGCCATGCCGTCCGAACCGTTCTCGACAATCAGCTCCTGCGCCGCATCGAGAATCTCATCCATTCGGCGGGACTTCCGCCTTGTCCGTATACCCGTCATGACGCGGACTATTTCATGAAATCAATTTCATTAAAAGAATCAATTTCATAAAAATATCTGAGCGATCAGCCGTTCGCTATGCGCCTCGCAAGGCGGGGTCTGCCGGGCAGCCGGGGCCGCGGCGGCGGGCGATATAGTCGTCGAGCACGGTGCGGTATCGATCGGCCCCAAAGCTGTGGAAATGGCCGGCATGGACGGTTGCGGCGGGGATGGCGCGCAGGCGCTCGATACTTTCCAGATAGGCGTCCTCGTCCGAGTGATACCAAAGCATCCGGCCGAACCCGTTCGGGCCGTCATGGACCACGTCGCCCGAAAACAGAATGCCCGTCGCCGGTTCGAACAGTGCGATGGAGCCTGGAGAATGACCGGGCGCGTGCAGCACTTCGAAAGCCCGGTCGCCGAGATCGACCATGTTGCCCTCGGCGAGCATCCGAGTCGGCTCGCAGGCTGTCACGTTCCAGGCGGCGGAGTCGAAGCCGGGCGGCGGAACGTCCTCGAACATCTC
>JAQCGR010000131.1 GCA_027619995.1 Pseudomonadota bacterium
CATTTCTCTTCTCCTTCAGGGTCCAGTCTAAATTAACTTTTGGACCACTCTGAAGGGGGCAGATCAATCGGATGGGCGGAACTGGTCAAACTCTCCGTGGCCCTTATCGCAATTGTCGATATCCCCGGCAACGTGCCGGTCTTCCTGCAGCAGACCCATGCCATGTCCGGGCGGCAGCGCCGCCTGACCGCCGTGGTCTCCTGCGTGGCGACGGCGGCGATTCTTCTGCTCTTCGCCAATGCCGGCGATGTCATTCTTGAAGGTTTCGGGATTACCGTCGAGGCGTTCCAGGTTCTGGGCGGGCTCGTGGTGCTGCTGATCGCGCTCGACATGCTCGGGCTCCTGGGTGTCGGCACGGTCAGCTATGGCGGCGGCAGCGAGGAGCCGAATCCGGTTCTGACCGGGATCTTCCCCATGGCCGTGCCGCTCTTCGCGGGGCCGGGCGCAATCACAGCCGTCATGATCTATTCGAGCCAGAGTGACCAGAATCCCTGGCACGACCTGCATGTCTCCATCGTCGTGCTGATCGTGAGCGCGGCGGTGGCGGTCGGGTTGCTGCTTGCCTCGACCCTCAGCCGGGTGATCGGGCCGGTGATGCAGCAGGTTCTCAACCGATTGCTCGGTGTGATCGTCGGCGCCATGGGAATCGAATTCATCCTGGACGGCATCGCCGGATTCTTCGCGCTGCCGATCGCGTCGCACTGAGAGTCCCTGCCCCGGTTCCCGGCGCGGCGCGTATCGTCGCGGACCGAACTCCCGAAAGCCTTGAGGGGATGGACGCCGCGCGCGTCTAGTCCTTGCAGGCCCAGCCGATCAGGCGGTCGACGAAGCGCTCGCATGCCGCAACCTCGCTCAAGGCGATGAACTCGTTGGGCTTATGGGCCTGCTGGATGCTGCCGGGGCCGCAGACCACGGTGGACATGCCGCCGTCCTGGAACTGACCGCCCTCGGTGCCGAAGGAGATGACCGTGGTCTCGTTGCTCTCGGTCAGATATTTGGCCAGGGCCTCGGCGGGGGATTCCTCTTCCTTGCGCAGAGGCGGGACGAAATGGACGAGGCGGGACGCGATGCCGGTGCCCGGATCGACGGCCTTCATCTTGGGCTCCAGCACCGTGCCCGTGTATTCGTTGAGGCGGCGGAGAATTTCCTCGGGATCGGTGCCGGGTAGCTGGCGCACGTTGATGCCCAGGACGCATTGGCGCGGCACGATATTGTTGGCGGTGCCGCCATCGACGGTGGTCACGCTTATGGTGCTGTAGGGGGGCACGAATTCCGCCGCGCCCGGCTCGGCCCGGCCGGTCATTTCCTCAGCCAGATCCTCCAGGAAACTGACCACGCGCGCGGCGTAGTGGATCGCGTTGACGGCGATATGGGTCTGGCTCGAATGGGCCTCCAGCCCCGTGACCACGGTCTCGTATACATAGGGGCCCTTATGGGCGTTGGCGACCTTCATCTCCGTCGGCTCGCCGACGATGACGATGGCGGGCTTGGGCAGATTGCGTCCGATCGCCTCGATCATGCGCGGCGCGCCCAGGCAGCCGATTTCCTCGTCGTAGGACAGGGCGAGATGAAGAGGTTTTTTGAGGGGCGAGGATTTCATCTGGGGCACCTTCGCCAGGGCGATGGCGAGGAAGCTCTTCATGTCGCAGGTGCCGCGCCCGTAGAGCTTGCCGTCCTTCTCGATCACCGTGAAGGGATCGTTGTCCCAGGGCTGGCCCTCGACCGGGACGACATCGGTATGGCCGGAGAGGGCGACGCCGCCATCCTCCACCGGGCCGATGGTGGCGAAGAGATTGGCCTTCAGCTTGTCCTCGGAATGGATGATATGCGGTGCGATGCCATGGCCGTCGAGATAGTCGGCGACCCATTCGATCAGGGCCATGTTGGATTTGGCCGAAACCGTGTCGAACCCGATCAGGGTGTCGATCATCTCTCTCGTGGTCATGTCGCGGCCGGCCATTTTTCCCTCCGTCGTGTGATCGTTCTGGAACTGCGTTCGGCCCTCAATCGCGCCAGAAGGCGGGGACGAACAGGATCAACACCGTAAACAGCTCCAACCGGCCCAACAGCATCCCGGCCGAGAGCAACCATTTCGCGGCATCGGGCAGGGGCGCGAAGGTCCCGACCGGGCCGATGATGTCGCCCAGCCCCGGGCCGACATTGGCGATCGCCGTCGCGGCCCCCGACACGGATGTCAGGAAATCGAGCCCTATCAGGCTGAGCGCCAAGGCGAGAATGGCGAAGCTGACCACGAACAGGAAGAAGAATCCCATGACCGAGGCGGCGACGGCGTCGGAAATCGGCTGGCGGTTGTAGTAGGGGATGAAGACGCCATGGGGCTGCAGCAGGCGCAGCATCTGGATCTTGGCGGTGGCGTAGAGCACCTGGAAGCGGAAGATCTTGATCCCGCAGGAGGTCGAGCCGGCGCAGCCGCCGATGAACATCAGCAGGAAGAAGCTGGCGACGGCGAAGCCGCCCCAACTGGCGAAATCGTCCGTCGCATAGCCGGTGCCGGTGATGATGGAGACGACATTGAAGGCGGCGTAGCGCAGCGCGCTCATCGGCTCCGCGCCGTTTTCGAGCCAGAGCCAGGCGGCGAGCATCAGAATGGCGCCGCTCACGATCGAGAGGAACCAGCGGACTTGGTCGTCCCGGAAGAGCAGCCCCGGCTTGCCGCGCACGAGCTGGAGGAAGAGCACGAAGGGCATGCCGCCGAGGATCATGAAGACTACGGCTATCCAGTCGATCGCGGCATTGTCGAAGACCGCGATCGACGAATCCGAAGTCGAGAAACCGCCCGTCGCGATCGTCGTCATGGCATTACACATGGCCTGAAAGGCGGTCATCCCGGCGGACCAGTAGAGCGCCGCGCAGACCAGGGTGAGGACGAGATAGATGACCGCGATGCCGGTCGCGATCTGAGTCACGCGGGGCAGCACCTTCTCGCTCGTATCCGAAGATTCCGTGCGAAAGATCTGCATGCCGCCGATGCGCAGGATCGGCAGAACCGCGATGGCGACGACGATGATGCCGATGCCGCCCATCCATTGCAGGAGGGCGCGCCAGAGCAGGATGCCCGGCGGCGCGAAATCGAGCCCGGTGATAACGGTCGAGCCGGTCGTCGTGATGCCTGACATGGCCTCGAAAAAGGCATCGGTATAGCTGAGGTCGAGATCGGAAAAGGCGAAGGGCAGCGCGGCGAAGATCGCGATCACCAACCAGCTTAACGTGGTCAGGACGAAGGCCTGGCGGATCGACAGGCGGTCGCCCTCGCCACGGTTCGACAAGGTCAGCGCGCCGCCGACGAAGAGGGTGAAGGCGGCCGCGACGCTGAACACCTCCCAATCGGGATTGCCCACCGTGGCGTCGGCGATCGCCGGCACGACCATGGCGATAGCAAGCGTTGTCAGCAGGACGCCGACGATGCGCAGAACGGGCCGCAGGTCACCCATGGGCCTAGTATTTCCTGATGGATGCGATTGCGGAAGCTCCCCGACCCGCTACCCCCGACCCGACCCAGGGACCGCGCACGGCCCTCGCGCCCCTCTTTCGCCTTGCGGCGTCAGCCCAGGGCTTGGCCGTTCGCCGGATTGCCGATCATGGCAAGGAATTCGCGCCGGGTCGATCCGTCGTCGCGAAACTGGCCGAGCATCCGGCTGGTGACCATGGAGACGCCGGGTTTGTTGACGCCCCGGGTCGTCATGCAGTGATGGGCCGCCTCGATCACCACGGCCACGCCCTGGGGCTCCAGCACTTCCTGCATGGTATTGGCGATCTGGGCGGTCAGCTTCTCCTGGATCTGCAGGCGGCGGGCATAGGAATCGATGACCCGCGCCAGCTTGCTGATGCCGACCACGCGGCGATTGGGCAGATAGGCGACATGAACCCGGCCGATGATCGGTGCCAGGTGATGTTCGCAATGGGAACTGAAACGGATGTCGCGCAGCAGGACCATCTCGTCGTAACCCTCGGTCTCCGAGAAGGTGCGCTGGAGGAAGGCGACGGGGTCGAGCTCATAGCCGCCGAACCATTCCTGATAGGCCTCCGTCACCCGGCGCGGGGTGTCGAGCAGGCCCTCCCGCGAGGGGTCGTCGCCGGCCCATAGCAGCAGGGTGCGCACAGCCTTCTCGGCCTCTTCCCGTGTCGGGCGGAGCGGCGAGGCGGGGACTGTCGGGTCGAGCTTAGCGGCGCTGCTCTGGGGCGTGGCGCCGATGCGATTGGAGTCGGTCAGGGGAGTTTCCTTCGGTTCGGCCGGCGCCGATCAGTGAAGGCGGACGGTTTCCGCGGGGCTGTCGAGAGAGAAGGTCGGGATGGTGATGTCGAACCGCTCTCCCCCCCGGCGCTCCATCTCATAGGTGCCGCCCATGATCCCCGATGGCGTGCGGAGGGGCGTGCCGCTGGTATATTCGTAGGACTCGCCCGGATTCAAGATCGGCTGTTCGCCGACCACCCCGGCGCCGCGCACCTCCTGCACCCGGCCGGCGGCATCGACGATGCGCCAATGGCGGTTGCGCAGCTGAACGGTCTCGCCGCCCAGATTCTCGATCCGGACCTGATAGGCCCAGACATAGTGGCCGCTGTCCGGATCGGACTGGTCGTCGAGGTAGAACGGCCTGACCGTGACCTTGATGCCGTTGGTCGTTTCTTCGTACATGCGCGCCTCGCGCGGGGTAAGCCGGCCCCAAGGGCCGATCTTCGCGAATTCTAGGCTTGCGCGGCCCTTTGTCCAGGGCACTCGCCCCCCGGCGCCGGACGCCGCCCTAGGCCGCAAGATCGAGAGCCTGGGCGAGATCCTCGCGGATATCGGCGACATCCTCCAACCCGACGGAAAGGCGCAACATGCCGGGGCCGATGCCCAGATGGGTGCGGTCCTCCTCCGGCAGGCGTTGATGGGTGGTGGTCGCCGGATGGGTTGCGAGCGATTTGGAATCGCCCAGATTGTTGGAGATATCGATAAGACGCAGCCTGTTCAGGGCGCGGAAGGCGCCTTCCTTGCCGCCCACGACCACGAAGGCGAGGACGCTGCCCCCCGCCGTCATCTGGCTCAGCGCCAGATTGTGCTGGGGATGGCTGGGCAGGCCGGGATAGAGCACGCGCTCAACCTCGGGGCGGGATTCGAGGAAGCGGGCGACCGCCATGGCGTTCTCGCAATGGCGCGCGACGCGCAGTTCCATGGTCTCGAGCCCCTTGAGCAGCAGCCAGGCGTTGAACGGGCTGAGCGACGGGCCGGTATGGCGCAGGAAGGACTGGAGATGGTCGTCGATGAAGGCCTTATCGGCCAGGACGATGCCGCCGAGCGCGCGGCCCTGGCCGTCGATATGCTTGGTCGCGGAATAGACGACGATATCGGCGCCGTGATCCATGGGGCGTTGCAGCAGCGGCGTGGCGAAGACGTTGTCGACCACCACCCGGGCCCCCGACTCATGGGCCAGGGCGCAGATCGCGGCCATGTCGATCACCTCGGTGGTCGGATTGGCCGGGGTTTCGAAGAAGACCGCCTGGGTCGGTTTGGCGAGCGCGTCGCGCCACTGATCCAGGTCGCCGCCATCGACGAAGACGGTCTCGATGCCCCAGCGCGGCAGCAGATCGGCGATGATGAAATGGCAGGAGCCGAAGAGGGCGCGCGCGGCAACGACCCGGTCGCCCGCCCGCAGCTGGCAGATCAGCGCGGCGAAGACGGCCGCCATGCCGCTGCCCACGGCCCGCGCATCCTCCGCCCCTTCGAGCAGACACATGCGTTCCTCGAACATGGCCACGGTCGGGTTGGCATAGCGCGAATAGATGAAGCGCGAGACATCGCCCTTGAAGGCGGCTTCGGCTTCCTCCGCATCGGCATAGACATAGCCGGAAGTCATGTAGAGGGCTTCGCAGGTCTCGTTGAACTGGCTACGGCGGGTGCCGCCGCGCACAAGATTGGTCTGGGCGCGCCAAGTGGGTTGCGCGTCGCCGGTGCCGTCAGTCATCGTCATCCTCCTGCCGCCTGAAGGCGGCCAAAGAAAAAGCCCCGACCGAAAAAAAGGACGGGGCTTACGAGCTGCACCGACCTTTTAGCTGAGTTATTTAACGTGGGCGCAAGCCGGTCGGGCCAAATCACCACGGGGGATTTTTGAATAGTCCCTTCCCCGGAGGGAGTCAAGTGCCGGTCGTCCGTTCGCCTACTCCGCGCGGCTGCAGGAGCCGCCGCCCAGCACGCAGAATCGGGCGCAATGGGGATGGTTCAGCTTGACCGCGCCCAGGGCGTCGGTCAGGCGCGGGCCCATCTCGAAGGACTCGTCGTAGGGCAGCAGGGTGCAGGGCAGGACGACGGGCCGTTCCGCGCCCTTGCGCTTGACCACCATGCGCGAGCCCGCGCACATCATCGACTCGGGCGCCACGCCCAGGATGCCCCAGCAGGCTTCGGTGATCTCCGGCACGTCCAGCCGTTCGTCCATCTCCGGGAACAGGGTCAGGGCGACGGGGTCGACCGCGTCCACCGGGATCGCGTGATCCGCGAAGAGGCGGGCGAAGCCGGCGCGCAATGCGTCTTCCGATTCCTGCCAGCAGGCGCGCCCCGCGACATGAATGCGAAAGCCCTTGCGCGCGAGCCATTCGAGGCCGGCGATGGCAGGGTCCCAGCTATGCGGGCCGCGCATCAGCTCGTGGAAATCCCGGGCGTAATGGTCAAGGGACACACGGAGGAGGAGCCTGTCGCCATGGCGCGCGCGCAGCGCGGCCAGCGGGGCGGCAAGCTTCATCATCGGGCGCATGGCATTGGTCAGGACCAGGGCCTCGAAGCCGCGCGCCAGCACGTCCTCCAGCATCGCCATGATGTCGGGGTTCATGAAGGGCTCGCCGCCGGTGAAGGCGATTTCCCGCGTGTTCAGGCCCTCGGCCTCGATCTCGTCCAGATAGGCCGCGACCTCCGCCGCGGAGATATAGGCGAGGCGGTCGTTGGTCGGGCTCGAATCGATGTAGCAGCCCTTGCAGGTGAGGTTGCACAGGGTGCCCGTGTTGATCCACAGGGTGCGCAACCCGTCGAGAGCGACGGCGGCGCGGATCTCGCCGGCCGCCGTGCGGTCCGGGTCCTGGAACTTTTCGGGCGCGAGAGCGGGCGCCGGTCGGGGGCGTTGCAGGTTCATGGAGCCGCCAAGTGGTGAAAAACGCATTGCGTCAGGCGCATCTAATAGAGGGTCGGGGTCGATCTCAACGGCCGACGGCTCGCATGGCTGTCACAATTTCGTGGGGTGGGCGCTTCCCGGGACGCGTGCTCTACCGGGCACGCGCGGTGGAGCGCCAGATGGAGGCGCCGGCGAAGAGAACCAGGGCGGCGACCACGATCGCGGGGCCGGAGGGCAGATCCCAGAGCAAGGAGGCCTGCAGCCCGCCGATCGCGGCGAGGGCGGCGATCAGCCCGGCCAGGACCGCCATCTGTTCGGGTGTGCGGGCGAGCTGGCGCGCCGCCGCCGCCGGGACGATCAGCAGCGAAGTGACGAGCAGGATGCCGATCAGTTTCATGGCCAGGGCGACGACCGCGGCCATGAGCAGGGCGAGAAGAAGCTGGACCCGGCGCACCTTCACCCCCTCGACCTCCGCCAGTTCGGGGCTGATGGTGGCCAGCAGGACAGGCCGCCAGATCAGCGCCAGCAGGCCCAGGACGACGACTCCGCCGCCATAGATCCAGGCGAGGTCGGTGGTGTCGACGGCCAGGATATCGCCGAACAGGTAGGAGACGAGATCGACGCGCAGGCGTTCCTGGAAGGCGATGACGATCAGGCCGAGAGAGAGGGAGCCATGAGCGAGGATTCCCAGGATGGTGTCGCGCGACAGTTCGGCGCGGCGCCGTTCCAGGCCGGTCAGCAGGATGGCCATCGCCAGGCCTGTCGCCAGGATGCCGAGGCCGGGTTCGACGCCAAGCAGGAAGCCCAGGCCGATGCCGAGCAGCGCGGAATGGGCGAGGGTGTCGCCGAAATAGGCCATGCGCCGCCAGACGATGATCGTGCCCAGCGGGCCGACCAGAAGGGCGAGGCCGATTCCGGCCAGGCCCGCACGCAGGACGAAATCAGACAATGCCGGTTCCGGTCGCGCCAGGCCCGCGATCATGGGAATGGCCGTGGTCATGGCCGTGGCCATGATGGTGTCCGGATCCATCCGGCGCATCCTCCGTGGGGTCGAGCGGATGGCCGTGGAGATCGTGGTCGTGGTCGTGATGATGGGTATAGACCGCCAGTTCCCGGCCCAGTTGCGGCCCGAACAGCGCCAGGTATTCCGGATGGACAAGGACCGATTCCGGCGTGCCGCTGCAACAGACATGGCGGTTCAGGCAGAGCACCCGGTCGGTTTCCGCCATGACCAGGTGGAGGTCGTGGGACACCAGCAGCACGCCGCAGCCTCGCCGGTCGCGGATCAGGCGGATCAAGCGATACAGCTCGGCCCGGCCGGCGACATCGACCGCCGCCATCGGTTCGTCCAGGACCAGAAGGTCGGGATCGCGCAGCAGCGCCCGGGCCAACAGCACGCGGCGGCTCTCGCCCCCCGAAAGACTCTGTAGCGGGCTGTCGATCACATGGCCCGCCCCGACCTCGTCGAGCGCCCGTTCCAGATCTGCGCCGGTCTTGGCACCCCGCAGGGTCAGGAAGCGGCGCACGGTGATCGGCAAGGTGTCCTCGACATGCCAGGTCTGA
>JAQCGR010000132.1 GCA_027619995.1 Pseudomonadota bacterium
TGTATTGCGCCCGGTAGTCGCCGGACTGCCCAGCCTTCAGGATCCATCCGAAGGCTTTGGCCATATCCGGCTTGCCGCCTTCAAGTTCATCGGCATGGAGATACATTTTGCCGAGAGTGTATTGCGAACGGGCCAGCCCTGAGATGGCGGCGCGTTCGATCCAAAAGCGTGCCTTCTCGATATCCTTTTCGACGCCGTCGCCGGAAAGATAGACGAGACCGAGATTGTGCTGGGCCTCAATCACGCCCTGGCCGGCCGCGTCGCCCCACCATTTAATCGCCAGGCTCTGGTCCTGGGCAACGCCCTGGCCGTCGTAGTAGAGGGAACCGAGGTTGTACTGCGCGCGCGGGTCGCCGGACTCGGCCAGAGGTTGCCAGATCGCGGCAGCGGCGGCGTAATCGCCAGATCGGTAAACCTGCCAGCCCGCATCGAAATTCTGGGCATGAGCTGCTCCGGAACCGACCGCCGATAGGGAAAGGCCGGACAGGGCCAGGGCGACGACCAATGCCGAAGCCCGGAACAGTCCCTTGATGAGTGTGCTCATCTTTGTACCAACATGGGACATTGCTTCTCCCTGAACTCTGCGGTCGGATTGCGGTCCACCCCCGTCCGCTTCCATTTCCGCTCAGATCATAGTTTCACGCATGGCCCGAAATCTCAACACTGCCCCGCCTATTCGGGGCCGTGCACCATCGTTCGATCAGGTGCCGAGAATCCCGACGACCGCACCTGTCATGCAGGTCGCGAGAGTGCCGCCGATGAGGCAGCGAAAACCCAGAGACACGATCTCACCCCGCCTTTCGGGCGCCATCGCACCCATACCCGCGATAACGATTCCGAGGCTGCCGAAATTGGCGAAACCGCAAAGCGCGTAAGTGGCGATCAACCGGCTCCTCTCGGACAGGGCCTGACCGCCGTTGCCCGCCAGATCGACATAGGCCGCCAATTCGTTGATCACGGTCTTCACCGCAAGAAGGCGCGCGAATGCCATGGCTTCGCTTGCAGGCACGCCGCAGAGCCAGGCGAGTGGCCACATGACATAGGCGGCGAGTTCCTCGAGGCGCAACCCGTCCTCGCCACCCCAGGGCAGCAAACCAAGAATCTGGTTGATCAGAGAAACCAGGGCGACGAAGACGATCAGCATGGCGATCACCGCCGCGAGCAGGGTGATGCCCTGCATCGTTCCATTCGCGACGGCCTGCATCGACGACCGCACCTCGGGGTCGGGCGCCAGATCGCCGGGCGTCGGCGGGCCGTCGTCGGGCACCATCAGGCGCGCCACCATGACCGCCGCCGGGGCACTGATAAGAGAAGCGGCCAGGATATGGCCCATCGCCTCGGGCACCACGGGCGCGAGGATGGAGGCATAGAGCACCATCACGGTGCCCGCCACGGTGGCCATGCCCACGACCATGACAATGAACAACTCGCCGCGTGACAACTTCTTTAGGTAGGGCCGGATCAACAGGGGCGCGTCGATCATGCCGATAAATATATTGGCCGCGGTCGCCACACCGACCGCACCGCCCAGACCCATGGTCCGCCGCAAGGCCCAGGCGAAGCCGCGCACGACCAGCGGCAGGACACGCCAGTAGAAGAGCAATGCGCTCAATGCACTGACCAGCAGGATCAAGGGCAGAGCCTGAAACGCCAGGATGAAGCTTGATGCCGGCTTGGTTACCTCGAAGGGCGCGGTGCCGCCACCGATATAGCCGAAGACGAAAGAGGTGCCGGCCTGGGTTGCTCGCTGAAGCGCCAATACGATGTCGTTCAACGCGACGAAGACCGAGCGCATGCCAGGCAGTTTGAGCAGCGCCGCGCCCAGAACAAGCTGGATCAGAAGGCCTGTCGCAACCGTGCGCAGGACGAGTAGCGGCGCTTGCCGTCCAAAGAGCCAGGCGATAGCCGTCAGGCCGAGCAACCCGACCGCGCTCTGCAATTCCAGCATTCCCCAACCCCCGAAACACCCCAATTTCCGACCAGAATGGCCAAGGCGGGAGGGGGGAGCAAGGCCGAGGCTTGCACGGTCTTCGCACCCCTGAAATCATGTCGGGGAATAATGTCGGAAAATGGAAAACAGCCCGACAAGGCAAAGAGACAGTTCAAGGAGAGCGGAATGGACACGCGCGCGGCGGTCGCTCATGGAGCGGGCAAGCCCCTTTCGATCGAAACGGTTCAACTCGCCGGCCCCAAGGCGGGAGAAGTGCTGGTCGAGATCAAGGCGACCGGCATCTGCCACACGGATGAGTTCACCCGGTCGGGCGGAGATCCGGAGGGCATCTTTCCCTCGATCCTGGGCCATGAGGGCGCCGGTATCGTCGTCGATATCGGGCCGGGCGTGACCAGCGTGAAAAAGGGCGACCACGTCATCCCGCTCTACACGCCGGAATGTCGCCAGTGCGAATACTGCCTCTCGGGCAAGACCAATCTGTGCCAGGCCGTTCGCGCGACCCAGGGCCAGGGCCTCATGCCCGACGGCACCAGCCGGTTCTCCCTCGGCGGCGAGACGCTCTACCACTACATGGGCTGCTCGACCTTCTCGAATTACACGGTGCTGCCCGAGATTGCCCTCGCCAAGATCCGCGAGGACGCGCCCTTCGACAAGGTCTGCTACATCGGTTGCGGCGTGACGACGGGCCTCGGCGCGGTCATCAACACCGCCAAGGTCGAGCCGGGCGCGAATGTCGTCATCTTCGGCCTGGGCGGCATCGGCCTCAATGTCGTGCAGGGTGCGCGGATGGTCGGCGCCAATATGATCGTCGGCGTGGACCTCAACCCGAAGCGGAAGGCCCTGGCCGAGAAGTTCGGCATGACCCATTTCGTCAATCCGAAGGATGTCGGGGGCGACCTCGTCGCCCATCTGGTCGAACTGACCAAGGGCGGCGCCGATTACAGCTTCGAATGCATCGGCAATGTGAACGTCATGCGCCAGGCGCTCGAATGCTGCCACAAGGGCTGGGGAGAGAGTATCATCATCGGCGTGGCCGGGGCGGGACAGGAAATCAGCACCCGACCCTTCCAGCTCGTCACGGGCCGGGTCTGGCGCGGCACAGCCTTCGGCGGCGCCAAGGGCCGGACTGACGTGCCGAAGATCGTCGACTGGTATATGGACGGCAAAATCAACATCGACGACTTGATCACCCACACCATGCCGTTGGACGATATCAACAAAGGCTTCGACCTGATGCACGCGGGCGAGAGTATCCGTTCCGTCGTGGTGTACGACTGACCGGGACCGGTCAGAACTGTTCAGCAACAGCGACAGGGAGTTGACCATGGCTCATAAGCATTCAGGCGGGTGCGATCATATTCACACCCATTCGGACAATGCCTCGATCGATAACCACGTGTGTCATTGCTCGGTCTGCAAGCGGGTGACCGGGCAGGACACAACCCATGTGGTGTTTTTCAAACATGGCGATGTGGCCGTCGACAATCCCGGCGGGTTGAAGCGGCAACCGTTCAATGCCGAGAATCCGAACGGCCCGCTGGAAATCTGCACCTGTGGAACCTGCGGCACGCCGATCATGCTCGACGACAAGCAGGGCCGCATTCGGGTGATCGTGCCGAATCTGATGGGCTACGATCCGGACAGCCTGCCGGCGACCTATCACGCGTTCTACGATCCGGCGAGCGGTACCCCGAAGCCCAACGACGGCCGTCCCGTCGAAGCGGGCCTGCGTCCCGACTTCGTTTGGCCGAAACCGTCTTAGGTCCGATATTCGGAATCGGCGGACGTCCCACACCGGGCAACCGGTGTGGGACTTTTCTTTGATACGATCCGGGAGCGCGAGGGAACGAGCATGACCATCGAAACGATCGGCGAGAACAAATGCTTCGGCGGCGTGCAGGGAGTCTATTCCCACGCTGCAGAATCGACCGCCTGCGCCATGCGCTTCTCCGTCTATCTGCCGCCCCAGGCCGAGGCGGGACCGGTGCCAGTGGTCTATTGGCTCTCGGGGCTGACCTGCACGGAAGAGAATTTCACGGTCAAGGCCGGTGCGCAGCGCTACGCCGCCGAGGCCGGGATCGCGATCGTCGCGCCGGACACCAGCCCGCGCGGAGACGGCGTGGCCGACGACGACGGCTATGACTTCGGCCAGGGCGCGGGGTTCTACGTCAATGCTACGGAGGAACCGTGGCGGGCGCATTACCGGATGTACGACTATGTCGTCGAGGAACTGCCCGCCCTCATCGCTTCCCGTTTCCCGGTCGATCCGTCGCGCGCCGGCATCATGGGGCATTCCATGGGCGGGCACGGCGCCCTGGTCTGCGGGCTGCGCAACCCGGACCGCTATCGTTCGATCAGCGCTTTCGCGCCGATCTGTGCGCCGATACGCTGCCCTTGGGGAGAAAAGGCGCTGGCCGGCTATCTCGGCTCGGATAGGGAGGCTTGGAAGGACTACGATGCGACGGAACTGATTCGCCGCATCCGCGACGACCGCGCCATCCTGGTTGATCAGGGCTTGGCCGATGGTTTCCTGGCCGAGCAACTGAAGCCCGAACTCCTGGAGGAAGCCTGTCGCGAGACGGGACGGCCGTTGACCCTCAATCGGCGCACCGGCTACGACCACAGCTATTATTTCATCGCCAGTATCATCGGCGACCATATCCGCCATCACGCCGCCGCGCTGGCCGTCTAGCGCAAATCGACCTCAATCTCCCGCAAGACCTCGGCGGGACCGGTCTCTCCCGCCCGGGCCATTGTGACCGATCCGCGATAAAGTCCAGCAGACCACCCCGCGGCCGGGGTGCGGCGGCCGATGAAGATCATGCGATAGGCCTGCATCTTGTCGATCTCGATCGTCGTCTCGGTCAGGATCCGGCCGGCGGGGCCGTCGATCCGCAGGGTCAGCCGGTCGCCCGGGCGCACGCCATAGGCCTGGGCCCAAAGCACCAGAGCCTCGCCATCACGCGGCAGGTTCTCCGGCGAGGACGCATCAGCCAACAGGTCATTCTTCTCGACCGGCCTCGAGGCGAAGCCGATCGATTGCAACACGAAGGGGCTGTACCCGATCCCCGCTTCGGTAGCCCAGACGGGGTTTCGATCCTCGCCGAAAGGGCTGCCCTGAGGCCGCCCGGTGAAAGGATCGTAGACGGTCTCCCCCTGGCGCAGGGTGATATGGAGATGGGGAAATTCAGCCCAGCCCGACATCCCGACCAGACCCAATGGATCGCCGCGCGCGACGCTCTGACCTTCGGTCACCGAAACCGACCCCAAGCGCATATGGCAGTATTGGGTGCTCCATCCACCATCATGTTCGACGATCACGCCATTGCCGCAATCGCGGCCGGCCAGGATATCCGCAGGCGTCTCCAGGCCACTATCGGGCATACCGTCGCGCAACGCCTTGACCGTGCCGGCAGCGGCAGCCAGGGCCTCGACCCCGACGGCCATGGCCTGGCGGTCCAAAAGACCGAAATCCGTGCCCTTATGGCCGTCATACGTCCTTGGCCCGCAGGTGAAATCCATTGCACCGGGCCCCGGATCGTCATCGACGAAATTAACGACCCAGCAATCGACTCCGGGGCTGCATGCGAGAGGCAGACCAAGGACCGGCGGATCGGCCCAAGCCAGTCCCGCCCGCAACAGAAGGAAGCAACCGATTGCCGTGGAAAATGCGCCGTCGGTCAGGAATTTACGATGCGAAGATTAAGTCGGTTGCCGAAACCATTGTCTAACATTGTATCATGCCGCGCGATTAATCCGGTGCGTTGAATGCCGAATGTCCAAGAACTGAGACCGTTGCCCAATTCCGACGGCGGCCGAACGTTGTGGCGCGTACTCCTGGTCGGGTTTGTCTTGATGGTCGGGGTCGGCGCCGCGCTGGGCGCCGGTTATTGGATTAGCAAGGACGCCGAAGGCGATTGGCGCCGCGCAGCCGCGCAGGAAGCGATGCGGCAGAGCCAGACCTTAGATTTCGCCTTGCGGCAGAGCCGATCCTCCATCCGCGGCTTCGCGAGCCTTTTTCAAGGTTCGATTCAGGTTCGCAAGGCGGAGTTCCTGGAGGCCTCCACTGTTATTCAGGCCGGGGACGCCGCCTTGCGCTTCCACGGCTATGCCTTCGTGAACAGAATCAAGGGCGACGATCGCGAGGAATTCGAAAGCAAACAAGGAGCCCGTCTTTCGATACCCGGATCCGGCGGCAGGATCGCGCCCGATGTGAGCGAGCATTTTGCTGTCTTGCTGACCTCCCAGGTCGAAGATGGCCTGTTTACCATGAACAGCGATCTCGCCGCGGTCGAGGCCATGCGTCACGCGGTCTCTCTCGCCTACCATACCCCAGGCACGGTCGTGCTCGGCCCCGGCTTCAGCCTTGACGGAATCCAGACCTGTGCGGTGATCGCATTTGCGACCGGTAACGGCGATCGTCGCGGCGTGTTGGTTGGCCTCTTGAACATCACCGACTTTTTTAAGGATCTAAGGTCCGGCGCAAAGAATGGGCTGGCATTGCGCGTCGCCTATTTCGATCCGTCCGATACCTTGCTCGCCCATCCGCAACTCGTGATCGGCGAGGCCGTGCCGGAGCCGGAGGCGGTGGAAACGCATTTCATTTCTATCGCGCAGGGGCAGTCCAGCTGGGGGCTGTATTGGGATGTCCTGCCCCATTTCCGGGGTGGGCCCAAAGTGACGGGAGGTCGCATCGTCGCCTTCGCGGGGTCGATAGTGGCGATCCTCGTCGCCGCCCTGTTGGCGCTTTTCGTCTATCAGAATACGGTGATCTCGCGCATCGTCCGGTTGCGCACCCGCGAATTGCGCGTCGCCCGGGACGAGGCCGAACAGGCGAGCCGGGCCAAGACCGATTTTCTCGCCAATATGAGCCACGAGCTGCGCACTCCGCTCAACGCGATCATCGGTTTCTCGGAGATATTGGAGAGCGAGACATTCGGCCCGCTGGGTGAGGCGCGCTACCGGCAATATGCCACCGATATCCATTCGAGCGGGCACCATCTCCTGGGAATGATCAACGACATTCTCGACGTCTCGAAAGCCGAGGTCGGACAGATCGTGCTGCACGAAACCGAAATCGACCTGCCGACCTTGATCAAGGAAGCCATGACTTTCGTCGCGGACAGTGCCGGCCGCAACGGCCTGACCCTGACGAGCCAAGTACCGAGCGACCTGCCGCAACTTCGAGCGGACGAACTTCGTTGCCGCCAGATCCTCATCAACCTGCTCTCCAACGCGGTCAAGTTCACCCGCACGGATGGTCAGGTCACGGTCGGCGCGCGGTTGGGCGGCGACGGGAGGATTGTCGTCTTCGTCTCCGATGCGGGTGTCGGGATAGCGCCCGAGGACATCAAGATGGCCTTGACCGAATTCGGCCAGATCGGCAATCCCCATACCCGCCAGGATGAAGGCACGGGCCTTGGCCTGCCGCTCGCCAAACGGCTCGCCGAACTCCACGGCGCCGAATTGAAAATCGAAAGCGCGATCGGGCAGGGCACCACCATAGGGGTGGTCTTCCCGAGGGAACGGACGTTCTTCGCCGCCGCGGCGGAGTAGGGATCAGGCGCAGAGGGGCGGAGTGCCCAAGCGTTCCAAGCCGGTGCCGAGCTTGCGCTCCATCGCCCCCGTGACGGCAAGCAGCTTTTCCTCCGCGCCGCCAGGCATCAGGACCTGCATGCCGACGGGCATTGCCGCTGCATCGAGCGCCACCGGCATGGTCAGGGCGCAGAGCGACAGCAGATTTCCGATCGAGGTGTTGCGGAGCATCATCATGTTGCGAGGCTTGTAGCCCTCGACATCCGCGACCTCGGCCAATTTCGGCGGCGTGATCGAGACGCTCGGCGTGACGACGCAGTCGACGGCGAGCAACCTGCCAGCTGCGGTCGCGCTGCATCGCGCCATCAGGCGGCAACGGCGGACGAATTCGACAGCCGTGATATCGGCGGCATTCTCCATCCGCGCGCTCACCACGGGGTCCAGGGTCGCCTCCCATTCGGGCAGTTCGTCCTCGAGAAAGGCCTTGAACTCGGCGGAGACGATCCCGCCGCGGCGGAACAGGCCGAACACCTCTTCGGCCTCCGGCAGTTCCAGCGGCACGAGGCGGGCGCCGATCTCGGTCAGCTCATCCAGTGCCTGGCGCACACCCTCGACGATTCCGGGGGAGCAGTCCTGCCAGAACAGATCGTCGCAGATGCCGATGCGCAACCCGTCCAGGGAGGTCGATTCGATTGCCGACAAGAGTCTCTCGGTCGAGGCCTCGCGGTCGATCTCGCCGAAGGCGACCGCCGTGTCCACGACGGTGCGGGCCAGCACGCCGGGGGTATCGAGGGCCGGGCTGAGCGGGGTGATCCCGGCTAGTGACCAGCGGCCATGTGTGACCTTGAGCCCGACATTGCCGGTCACCGAAGCCGGCACCCGGACCGACCCGGCCGTGTCGCTGCCCAGGGCGATCAAGGCGGAACCCTCACAGAGGCTGACCCCCGCGCCCGAGGACGATCCGCCGCTGACCCGGTGATCTTTCGCGTCCCAGGGATTGCGCGGCGAGCCCCAATGGTTATTCACGCCTGCGCCGCCATAGGCGAATTCCACGGTGTGGGTCTTGCCCGTGACTACCGCCTGTTGGCCGCGCAAGGTACCGACCACGGGACCCTCGCGCTCGAAGGCCGGGGGCAGGCGATTGGGCGAGCCGGCGAAGGTCGGCAAAC
>JAQCGR010000133.1 GCA_027619995.1 Pseudomonadota bacterium
AACGGTGACTATTCGCCGAACTGGCGTTCCGAATCGAGACCGAACCCATAAGCCTCTCGATAATATTCCAAGGCCTTAGCTTCGTTGAAAATTTTCGGGATGGACGTTTTCGTTTGGAAGAAACACCCATTTCCGACAATGACTGTCAATCTCTACCGCCCAATCGGTAGGGATCAAGTCAGGTCGTGGCCGTCTTCGATGCCTTGTCCAGCCCTTTAGGCGGAATGGTCGTCTTCGGCCCTTCGGCTTCCACCGGCGCCGGCGCATCCGGATGGCCGATATAGGTGTACATCGCCGGCACGACAAAGAGCGTGAAACAGGTTCCCACCGTCATGCCGGCCGCGATCACCAGACCGATATCGAAGCGGCTGCTCGAGCCGGCCCCGGTCGCGAAAAGAAGAGGGGTAACGCCGACGACCATGGCCATCGTCGTCATCAGCACCGGACGCAAACGGATCGACGCGGCTTCGACGATCGCCTTGTTCCTGGTCATGCCTTTTTCTTCGCGCAGGCGGGCGGCGAATTCGACCATCAGGATGCCGTGTTTGCTGATCAGGCCGATCATCGTGACCAAGCCGACCTGGGTATAGATGTTGATGGTCGCAACGCCGAGATTGATGAAAACCAGGGCACCGGCAATCGACATCGGCACGCTGATCAGAATGACGATTGGGTCGCGAAGGCTGTTCAACTGGGCCGCCAGAACCATGAAGATCACGATCACCGCCGCGGCGAAGGCGATCACCAGGGTATCGCCCTCGCGCGTGAACTGGCGTGATTCGCCCTTGTAGTTGAGATTGTATCCGGCCGGCAGAATCTCACCGGCCTTGGCCTCGATGAAGCCCAGGGCCTGGCCCAGCGATACCCCCGGCGCGAGAGACGCCTCGAGCGTAGTCGAGTTCTGCTGGTTGAACTGCGGCAGCGAACTGGG
Organism: Pseudomonadota bacterium; assembly: GCA_027619995.1. Lineage (GTDB taxonomy): Bacteria > Pseudomonadota > Alphaproteobacteria > CADEGL01 > CADEGL01 > JABIRQ01. The sequence goes on from JAQCGR010000133.1 coordinate 932, forward strand.
CTGCACATCCTGCGTGAAGCTCACGAAGGCTGAGAGCGGCACCATCTCGCCCTTCTCGGTACGCAGATGGATGCGGCTGATCAATTCGGCGGACATGCGATCCGACCGCGGCACCTGAGGAATGACCTCGTAGCTGCGGTCGTAGAGACTGAACCGGCTGACGTAATTGCCGCTCAACATCGTCGAGAGCGCGCTGCCGATCGATTGCATGGTAACGCCGAGATCCGCCGCGAGATCGCGATCGATCGACATCTTGAGCTGCGCCTGATCGAATTTCAGGGAGACCTGGGCAAAGCCGAAAAGACCGCTCTGCAAGGCCTCGATCAACAGCCGTTGCGCGTTCTCGGCCAGTTCGCGGTAGTCGCGCGTCGTGGTGATGACGACCTGCACCGGAAGTCCGCTGGAGCCCGGCAGGGGCGGCAACGAGAAGGCATAGGCCTGAAGGCCCGAGATCGCGGAAAGCCCGTAGGTGAGCTGCCCCTGCAGCACCTCTTCCGAAACCGGGCGCTTGTCCCAATTCTCGAGGACCACGCCGCCGATGGACGAGGTCGACCCGCCCAATCCGTTGATGACGAATTGGTTCGTCGAGTAGGGCAGCTTGCCCATGATCTCGCCCATTTCCTTGGTATAGGCTTCGAGATAATCGATATTCGCGCTGTTCTGAACGCTCGCCGAAACCAGAATGGAGCCTTGATCCTCCTGCGGCGCCAATTCGGAGCGCGCGGTCGCGTATAGATAAGCGCAGGCGCTCAAGACGAAGACGACCAGGATCGCGACCGCCGGGCGATAACGGATCACGCTTTCCAAGCGCCGCTCATAGTAGTGGCGCAACCGCTCGAAGAACCGGTCAACGAAACTCGCGAAGGCATTCGGCTTTGCGTCCGCCTTGAACAGATATGCACACATCGCCGGTGACAGGGTCAGGGCGACGACGCCGGAAACGATGACGGCGCCGGCGAGAGCCAGGGCGAATTCCTTGAACAGATTGCCGGTCAAACCGCCGACGAAGGCGATCGGCGCATAGACCGCGGCCAGGGTGATGGTCATGCTGATGACCGGGCCGACGATCTCGGTCGAGCCCTTGATCGCCGCCTCCCGCGCGCCCAACCCGTCCTCAAGATGGCGATGGACGTTTTCGACGACAACGATGGCGTCGTCGACGACCAGGCCGATGGCGAGAACCATCGCCAGCAGGGTCAGCAGGTTCAGCGTAAAGCCGAAGGCCAGCAGCAGCACGCAGACGCCGACCAGGGACAGGGGAATCGTCGCGATCGGAACGAGCACCGCGCGGAACGAGCCCAGGAACAGGAGGATGACCACGACGACGATCAGGGCCGCTTCGATGATCGTCGTCTGGACCTCGTCGATCGAAGCGCGAATGAAAATAGTCTGGTCATAGACCAGCGTCTGCTCCACACCCGGCGGCAGGGTGCGTTCAATTTCCGGCAGCGCCGCGACAACCCGGTCGACCACATTCAGCGGATTGGCGGTTGGCGAAGGCTGAATGCCGATAAAGACCGCCGGCTCGCCATTGGCGTAGACCGACGTGCTGTCGTCGCTCGTCCCCAGTTCGATCGTCGCGATATCGCGCAGGCGAATGATGCCGCCCTCGTTGTTCGGACGGATGAAGATGGCGCCGAACTCGGCGGCCGAGTGGAGCGTGGTATCGACGTCGAGCGCGAGCTTGTCGTAGTAGCCCTTGATCTCACCGGCAGCCGCCTGAACGTTGTTCTCGACAATCGCCGAGCGGACCTCGTCCGGCGTCACCCCAAGCGCGGCCATGGCATCGGTGTTGAGCCAGATGCGCATGGCGAAGGGCCGGTTGCCGAAGATCTGCGCCTGCGCAACGCCTTCGATCGTGGCGAGCTTGGGTTTGACCTCGCGATCCAGGTATTCGCTGATCTCGGACGGCGTCAGGGTCCTGCTGGCATAGCTGATATAGGCGATCGCCGTCGTATCGCCCGTGGTCGAAGTGATGACCGGATCGTTGGCCGCTTCGGGCAACACGTATTTCGTCTGCTGGACCTTGGCCATGATATCGGTCAGCGCCGCATTGGCGTCGTAACCGAGGAGCAGATTGGCTTCGACCGTGCTCGATCCCTGAGAACTGGTGGACGTCAGAAAATCGATCCCCTGGGCGCCGGCCATGGCCTCCTGGATCGGATTGGTGACGAAACCCTGCATCAATTCGGCGCTGGCGCCCGGGTACCCGGTCGAGACCGAAATGACCGTATTCTGAAGCTGCGGATACTGCCGCAAATCGAGGCTGTTAAGCGCCGCGAGCCCACCGATGAGAATGGTCATGCTGAGGACGAGGGCCAGAACGGGCCGCTCGATGAAATGGCGTGGGAAATTCATCATTTCGCCGTCACCGGCCGCACCCTATTGCCCGGCGCCATCAATAGTTCGAGGATTTGGCCGGCACCGTGGCGGTATCCACGGAATTGTCGATCTTCACCGGTGCGCCATCGCGCAATTTTATCTGTCCCGCGGTCACAACGGTTTCACCGGATTTCACACCATCCAGGACCGCGACGTCGTTTTCTCGCCGCTCGCCCACGCGGACAAGGCGCAGCTTTGCGGTGCCGGCGTCGTCCTTCTTGTCCTCGACGACATAGACCGTATTGCCCGACAGGCTGTAGCTGATAGCCGTCTGCGGCACGACAACGGCCTCGACATCGCCGGCCAGCACGACATGGCCTTCCACGAACATGCCCGCGTAAAGCTTGATATCCGACTTGTCCACGACCGCCTGCACGGCCAACGCGCGACTCGCCGAGGATATCTGGGGCGAAATGCCCGTGATGATGCCCGTGAAGGGCTTTTCGTAGCCGGGGGCGTTGAAGCCGATATGCTGGCCGATATCGACCTGATCGGCATAGCCCTGGGGCACCTCGAAATCGATAAACAGCCCTTGGGCATTCTCGAAAACGGCAATCACCGTCCCCGGATCAATCACTTCTCCCGGATTGACCTTGCGGATGCCGACCTTCCCATCGACAGGCGCACGAATGATCTTGTTTTCCAGATTCGCGCGGATCACGTTGACCTCCGCACGCGCCTCGGCCAGATCGGCCTTCGACTGATCAACCTTCACGGCCGCGATATTGTTCGTTGCGGCAAGCGCGTTGTTCCGTTCGTAGGTCGTCCGGGCGAGTTGCGCAGCCGCCGCTGCCTTTTGCAACTGAGCCTTTTCGACATCTGCCTTCAGGCGGACGAGAACGTCGCCCTTGCTGACGGTCTGGCCGGATTCGAACTCGACCGATTCAACCTGACCCGCTGTTTGCGGCTTGATTTCCAAGCCGCTCTGAGACTTGAGACTGCCCACAAAGAAAACACGATCACGCCAGTTCTCGGACTTGGCGTCGACTGCGGAGACGGTGATCGGTGGAAAGCTCATCGGGCGGGCGGCCGCTTCAGCCGCCTCTTGTTGCTTATAATAGAAAAAGCCCCCCGCGATAGCGCCCAAAACGACAACAACGACGAGAATACGAAGAATCAACGTTAAACCCCCATATAGGCCTATAAAGCTATTGTCATACCCACTGTCGGCCCTAAGTCTTGTGTTTGCAAGCCAGTTTGCTCAACGAGATAGCTTGCCACGCTTCAATGGCGTCGGCAGTATACGCCGCTTGGCGGTCCAGTTGTGATCGCTTCCGGGAGGATTCGTTAGTCCGTGAAATTCATTCGTCTTTTGTATTCCGAGGCCGGCCCTTACCGGTGGCGATTGTTCGGCAGTGTAACCATCGCGGGCGCCGCGATGGCCTTGATGATGACCATCGTCAATTCCGTCGCGGATCTGGAGCCCGACATGGCGCTGGACTGGAGCCAGTTCTTCCTGTTCGCCCTCTGCGCCCTCACCGTCATCGTCATGCAGGTCTACTCCCTGAATCTGACAGCAGCGTTAAGCGAGCGGATGCTCGAGCGGGTTCGCGTGCGCATCGCGGATCTGGTACGGCGCAGCGAGTTGGACGGAATCGAGCAGATCGGCCAGATGCGGGTCTACGATACCATCGCCCGCGAGACCACGGTGATCTCCGAATCTTCCGGGGTCATCATCCATTCCATGACCTCCATGGTCGCGCTCATCCTGGCCTCGGCCTATATCGCCGCGATCTCGATGACCGCTTTCATTGTGGTCGGCGTGCTTCTGGCAGCATGGGCCTATTTCTACTATTTCAGCCAGCGCAAGAGCCGCGGTCAATTGATCGAGGCAATGTCTGCCGAAGGGCATTACTACAATCTCTTGAGCCACCTTCTCTACGGCTTCAAAGAGGTGAAGCTCCATAGCGCGCGGGGCGAAGATCTCGAGAAAGTTCACCTGGCCAACGCCTCGATCGACGCCGAGGAGAAGAAAGTCGCGGCCGCACGACGCTTCAACAGCGGCCTGGTGGTCTCCTATGGCACTTTCTATGTCCTGCTCGGTTCGGCCGTCTTCATCCTGCCGCAGCATCTGGGCGATGTGCGAACGGCGATGAAGGTCGTCTATGTCGTGATCTTCATGTTCGCATCCGTCGAAGCGGTGAGTCGCGCCATGCCCATGCTTTCCAAGGCGACCCTCGCGCTCGACAATATCGACAACCTGGAGACCAGCCTGGCGGGTGCGGCCCATGACCGCAAGGAACTGGTTATGGATCCGCCGACCAGCTTCGAACAGATATCGCTGGAACGTGTCGTCTATACCCATCGGGGGCCCGACAACGCGCCCGTTTTCACCCTGGGTCCCTGCGACCTGACCCTGAAGGCCGGCGAAACCGTGTTTCTCGTCGGCGGCAATGGCAGCGGAAAGTCGACCCTCGTGCGCGTTCTCACGCATCTATACAAAGTGGAGGCTGGCGCCATTGTCTGGGATGGCCAACTGGTCAAGGAAAACAACGTCGCACGCTATCGGAACCTGTTTTCCGCCGCCTACGCCGACTTCCATCTCTTCGATCGCTTGTACGGCATGGACGACGTCGATCCCGAGCGGGTACGGGGCCTGTTGGCCGATGTCGGTTTGGCCCATAAGACAGGCTATAACGATGGAAAATTCACGACCCTCGATCTCTCCACCGGCCAACGCAAGCGTCTGGCGCTGGTCGTCGCCCTGATCGAGGATCGACCGATCTTCGTCCTCGACGAATTGAGCGCCGATCAGGACCCTGGTTTCCGGCGACGCTATTACGAAGAATTCCTGCCTGCTCTCAAGGCGCAGGGTAAAACCTTGATCGTCGTCAGCCATGACGAACGATATTTCCATCTCGCCGACCGCGTCATTACCATGGAAGACGGTCGGTTTGCCCAGGAGACCTTGGCAACGTGAGTGCAACGACGAGAGACAGGCCCCTGCGTAGAGAGGGGCGCGGCCCCAAGCTGTTGGCCTTCCTGATCGGCACGATCCTCGTCGGCGGCTTATTGTCGCTGATGCTCTGGCAGTCGATTTTCGTCCGCATTCTGCCCGGTCATGTCGGCGTGCTTTACAGTCTGCTGTTCGGCGGCACCGTCACCCAGGAACTCTACCATGAAGGATTGGCCGTAAAACTGCCCTGGAACCGGATGTACATCTTCGAGACCCGGCTCCAGGCCGAGCCGTTCGAGCTTCTCGCGCTCAGCGCCGAAGGCATGCCGATCGTGGTCGAGGCGACGATCCTGTTCCGCGTGGTCCGCGACGAGGCGGCCGGTCTGCTGATCGATGTGGGACCCGACTATACCGAACGCGTCATCAAACCCATGTCGATAGCCAGCGTCCGTGAAATCGTCTCCCGCTACAATTCGCAGGAACTATATTCGATCGACGCGCGAAGGCTGCAGCACGATATCATCAACCAGATGCGCGATACGACGCAGGCCAATCTGATCTACTACCAGGAAGTCGCAATCCGGCGCATCAGCCTGCCGGAAACCGTGGTCGCCGCGATTCAAAACAAGTTGGTAGAAGAGCAGCAAGCCGCGGCCTACGAGTTCCGCCTGGACGGCGAACGCCTGGAAGCCGAGCGCCGCCGTATCCAAGCGATCGGCCTGCGCAATTTCTATTCGATCGTGCAAAGTTCTCTGACGGATAAGCTGCTGACCTGGAAGGGAATCGAGGCGACCATCGAGATCGCCCGTTCGCCGAACACGAAAGTCGTCATCGTCGGCGGACAGAAGGACCAGATGCCCCTGATCCTGGGCAGCGACATCGGCAATATTCCGCAAGGGTCCGCACCCGTGAATCAGGTGAGCGGCAATGTGTCTCCCTTGCCCGAATGGGCCGAAATGCCGTCTATTTTTTACGACCCCTTGAGCGATTCCCGGCGGCCGGCAACCGCGCCGGCGGGAAGTATCGGCTATGGCAAGACCCTCAAAGAAATCTTGGGTGACGAGGACTACGTCCCTTCGAACAGCCCGAACTCTTCGACGAGGGGCCCCGGTGCCAACGATCTGCCTCTGGGCAATACCGGACCGCGTCCTGATGTCGTGCCGGACAAAGCGCCCGAGCCGGATGCGAGGGTGCAGCAATGACATGCCAAGAAGGCCGGCGCGAAAGCTGCGGGCTTGACCGCTCTTCGCCCGCTGAACGACACTTCCGACCTGCAACCTGGGCGATGGGAAAAAACCGATGATTACTTATCTTCTACTGGTGATTTATTTGGTGGTCTGCCTTCTGGTCGCCTATTTCGGACGCAGCACGCGCATCGGCTATTGGGGGACTTTCCTGGTGTCGCTGGTGCTGACTCCGCTGATCACCATTATTGCGATCATCGTGCTAGCCCCAAAAAAGCGCGATTATCCCGCCTGAGCGATACGGCCGGGCGGGCCCTTCGCCGGGCACAAACAGCCTTGATCAGGCGGCGGGCACACCTAGGACGAATTCCGCGATCGGCGTTTCCTCGAAAGCGTCGAGACCCACGGCCTCTTCTAACAGGCGCGAATCGCCGGTTCCGTTGGCACAGGGTGCCAGACCCATATCCGTCGCCACCAGATACATCAGTTCGAAGACCACGCCGGCATTCATCAGGCTGGCGCGATAGGCCATCCCCTCGTATTTCCAGGCCAGGCGCGACACGCGGCTGGTTATGACGATGATCAGGTCCGGGCGCGGCTGGTCCTTCTCCAGCCCCATGGCCATGCCGGAGCGATCGACGATCTTCTCCGCGGCCTTCTCCGTACCGGCGAGGAGGACCAGCGCATGCCCGTGGCTGTCATAGTGATAGATGGCGGATTCCAGGCCATCGCAGCGCCGCACGGCGACGTAGTACTCCAACTCATTGATGCTGCCGCCGGCCGGATAGGCCCGCGACATGAGATCCTGCCGCTTGTCTCCGATATGCTCGGTGGTACGGCACACGCGCCAAAGGAACTCGCCCAGCTTCGTCAGGGAAATGGGAGCTTCGGCATAGTTTCGGACCGAAAGCCGCTCAGTCTGCACGGCGTCCAGTGGACGACTCGATTGGCGCACCTTGCCGGTATCCACCTCCGGCAGCGGCAATCGCTTGCCTTCCATCGCCGGCTTCCGCGCCGGAAGCGATGGGAACTTGCCATCGAAGCGGTAGGTGCCGCCGACCGAGACCGCGTCACGATTTCCCCGGCTGCTCTCATGCATGAGAAGGTCGTGAAATTCCCAACATTGGCGCGGGCCGCTTTCGTGTCAACGCCGGACTAAAAATGCATCGGTGCGCCGGAGTAAAAATGCATCAGTGAGGCGAGCAGGA
>JAQCGR010000134.1 GCA_027619995.1 Pseudomonadota bacterium
AAGCGAAACGAAACGGGTGTTTTTGCCGGTGTCACTGGGAAACCCTCGGGCCTCGCCCCCCCGAATACGATTCCGGCCAGGAGGGACCCGTAAAATCAATGACTTAGCGGATTGCGGAGAGAGTTTTTCCGGTCAAGCGGTGAGCGCTTGCCCAGTTCCGAACTCTCTCTGCTTTCGTGCCATCTTGCCCTCTCTGGACCCCAACTGGACTCTAGGTGGACCCCGGAATCCAGTCGCCTTGTTTCGTCTCGCCCCTCACACCTCGAGCGAGCTTGCCAGTGTTTTAGCCTCCCGGTACGATCTTGTCACGCCTTCCGGTGTCTCGCGGAAAAATGTCTCGCTAACACGGAAACTCTTGACAGGCTCATGGTCATGCGTGGGCGATCACATACTGCATCGACCGCTTCCTGGGTGGCGTCGTGCCGTTCAGCCGCCAGACAATCACCGCCAGCCCATATTCGTGCCGACGGTTCGCAGCGGCACGGCTGATGCCGTGTTCCCAGCAGATGCCCTTCCACGCTTTGCGATTGGCACGCGCCCATAGGACGTGGGCGATGTCCTTCTCGACCCAGCGTAGCCACAGCATGGCGGCGTCGGCCTCGCTGATCATCCGCGGCGAGGGCAGTGGTTTTTTCATCCGGGGTTCCTGGCCCACCTGATCGCCGAAGCTGGCCGCATAGTCTGGCCAGGCGTTGAAATACCCTTGCGGGCGCACGGGCGGCAGAGATTTCATGACCTCGGCCGCGAGTTCCAGCCGGTCTGCCACCATGGCGCGTGTCCAATCATCGGCGGCCATGACACACCTCCTTTGCCCGATGGCGCTTGCCGTAGAGCTTCGATCCAAGCTGTTCGACCAGTTCGCGCTCGGGCCATGACAGCCGGTGGTCATTGACGTTAACGGCAAGCAGACCCTCATCATGCCAGCCGTCGCGTTTGACCTGATCAGGGTCACGGCGATTGCCGCCGTAACCCTTGGGTGTGAACCGCATCGGCTTCATGATGCACCTCCCCGATCGTCGCTGTTTAATGTTGGAGGAAATCCGGCGAGAGCACCTTCCGGCACCCTACCCCCATCGGAACGCGAGGCGTCGATTTGGGCCTGAGTTTTATCAGCGTTCGAGAGCGCAGACGCGCGGTTACGGGTCATGGTAGCCGCGCGCTGCGTCCGGACCTCAGCACTCAGCGGTGGGCGCCAAGGATTCCTGCCCATCCGGAACGGCCAGCTCGGGCAGTCCACAGCCGTGCAGAGCCGGACCTCCTGCGCAGAGTCGTTGCAGCAGTCGAGGCATTTGAGGCGCAGGGCGCGCAGCGGCGACACCTTCGCATGGCCAAGTTGCTCAAGCTCGTCCGCTGACATGGCGCGTGGATCGCGCCCAACGTCGTAGCCGTCGCGGCGCTCGAGGCCGATATGGCGATTGCGTTTCATGCGACACCTTCCTTTGCTGCTTTGGCAGCGGCAGCACGACACCGCGCGGCATAGCGACGGGCCGAGCCCAGGTCGATCTCGCTCAGCCCCGTCTCACGCTCGATGTGGTCGCCTGCGCCATGACGCGCCCATGCGATGAACGCCCGCGCCAGCTTGCGTTGCTGCGCCGATGATGCCGCCTGTGCCGCGGCAGAAATCAAAGGCGTGATGTGTTGGGTCAGGAAGGGCAGCCAGTCGATCGAGTTCGGGACCAGAACCTGTTCGATAATGCCCGCTTCCGTATCGATGAGCACGAATGTCCCCTGACTGACGCCTGGCCAGAAGCGCACTTCGATCCACCCTCCCTCGCTATCATCCTCGGTGAGGGGCTCGCCACAGCAGCCAAGCACGCGCGAAACAGCCTGATGCCAGTTGAGACCTGCATACATCGAAAGCTGTTCGGCCTCGTGGTACCAGTCGGGCAGGTCCACGTCGTACAGGCGACCGGCCTCGAAGACGCGCATCGTGTCGAAACCCATGTTCATTCCTCCTGTGTGGGGTGAGATGTTGTGACGTGTTTCCGACTGACCGGCGTCGCCGCCTCTAGCCTGGCGGCCAGTGCGTCTAGGGCCGCACGACGCGCATCAAGCACGGCCCGAGTGCTGCCGGTCAGGCGGGATGCCAGGGCGTCAATCCGGTCCCGGCCCTGTGTTTGCCCGACGATCGATGATGCGATATCGCATTGCGCCAGCGAACCGAGGCGGTTGGTCAGCCAGGATTCTGGATCGGGGATGCGGGAGAGATCGACGCGGGCGGTGCGAGCGCGATGGCCGGCCCCCTCTGGCCGATAGGTCACCTCGGCGGAGGATGGGGACATTCTGCTATTATAGAGGTCTCTATAATAGTCATTTGTCCCCTTCCTCTGGCCGTCCTTCTTTGCAGCCTCGCGGGTCGGCCAGAGCTCCGGAAAGCAGGCCGCCATGTCGGCCGCGTTCTCGAGCACGATGCCGGTGAGCGCCATCAGGTCGCGCCGAGTCGGGCGGAGGTCGGACCAGGGCACCAGCGCATCGACGGTGACCGGCAGGACCACATCCGTGAGCAGTTCGATCTCGAGCGGGGTGGCGGCGTTGCGGTTGACGCCGCGCCCGCGGCCCATGGCCTGGATCAGCTCGCCTTCGCAGATGCACCAGCGCACGGCCTCGGCGATGGGATCGGAATGTTCCTCCATCGCGAGCGGCGCGGTCCGTTCGCCCGCGAGCCGCACGCGGCGCTCGACCATCGGATACCACCAGCCCGCGTCCTCCGGGTTCGGCGCTGGCACGCGGCCGGTCAGAGCCATCGCGATCAACTCGACCGTGCGCGGCGCGGGAAGCGTGCGGCCGAGGACCACCATGCCGCCGATCCCGCCCCAGTGGTCGAGCCCGCTCAGCGCGTTGAAATGCACAGCCTCGACCCTTGGCGGCAGGCCGGCGGACCTGAGCGCATCGATCGCCGCCTTCTGCCCGACCACCAGCAGATCGATGGCCTGGCCGGGGCGATGGCATTGCCGGGCCCGGAGATCGATCCAGGCGCGGAGATCGCGCAGCCTGCTCGCGGCGGCCTTGCGGTCCCGCTCGGGTGCGTCGGCGGAGGGCGTCATGGCGCGGGCCGAGGTCGGGCTGCCAGTGGCCTGGCGGACACGGACATGGGGCTGGCGCGCGGCGACGGTCGCGCCGATATCGATCCGCGGCAGGTAGGTCTGGACGAGTTCCGGGCGCAGCGTCGCGTCGAGATGCAGGATCGGCACCTGGGCCGCCCAGCCTTTCCTCATTGTGCTGCGCCAGCGCAGGCGGAGCGCGCGGACGGAGCCGGCCTCGGTCATCTCGTGGACGAGCTCGGCACCGGCGGCGTCGTGGCCGTTCTCCAGCGCCTCGGCGAGGATCAGCCAGAGCGTGGCGCAGCGCCCGGGCGGCGCCCATGGCTCGCCCGCTTGCGGCAGGACCGCCTCGATCCGCTTGCGCCGCTCGACCGGCGACATGCCAGGGCGGAGACCGGCATCGCGCATCCGGTGGCGTTCGAGTGTGGCGGCATGGCGGCAGTCGTCCGAGGTGAGACCGACGGCTTCCAGAAGGCCGAGGCGCAGCGGACCCGGCTCCGTGACCCGCAGCGCCTTGCAGAGCCGCTCCCGCGCGGCGATCAGATCGGCTGTCGCGCCGACATCCATCTTTGCCTTGCCGGTGTAGCAGGTGAGCGAGGTGCGGCCGGGCTCCAACCCGTCCTGCGTCAGCGTCGCCTTGCCGTCGAGACCGCGCAGGCCCGACTGCCAGAAGGCCTCGTCGATGACGAGCAGTCCGACCGCGCCGATGGCCTCGGGCTTCATGTGAAAGAGGCTGTCATGGGCGCAGACGACGACCTGCGCCGCCTGCGCCAGCGGCTTCTGGCGCTGGTAGCCGCAGTCGTGGAACCAGGGGCAGAGCAGCAGTTCGGCCCCGTTCTTGACCTTGCAGCAGCTCTGCTCGACAGGATGCTCGATCTCGAGCGCGTCGAAGGTGGCCTCGGTGTCGAGGCACATGAGCCGATCGGGATTGTCGTCGGTGGGATCGGGCGCGGTGCGGCCCTTCCAGAGCATGGCGCTGAGCCCGAGCGCTTTGAGCTCCGTGACCTGCTCGACGCCTAGATCGTGGCGCGGGACGGCGTAGACGACCTTGCGCGTGCCGAGCCCGCCCGAGCCGATCAGTTCGGCGATGGCGGCGCGCGCGCTCGAGGTCTTTCCGAGGCCCACATCGACCGGCAGGCCGAGCAGCGGCGGTAGGGCGGCCCGCGCCACGATGTTGAAATCCAGCGGGTCGCGGTCCGTGTCGGGGTTTTTTGCCTCCTCCTGCGCCGCCGCGACAGCGGCCCAGTAGTCCGGGATCGCGGCCATGAAACCGGCGATGGCATCGGCCAGGCTGGCGCGCGCCTCCTCGGGCGTGAAAAACGGCGCGGGATAGGTCGGCGGTGGCGGCGGTATCTTGGCGGCACCAGCCACCACCGCCGCAACGGCGTCCGGCCCCTCGGCGCAGAAGAGGTCGTTGGCGTCGCCGGGGTTCTCCGGCACGGCGAGGCGACCGTCGATGGCAAGCGCCACCTTGCGGGCCGCGTCGACGCCGGGATTGCCGTCGCGGTCGGGCTTCGCGTCGTTGTCGGCGACGAGGACGAGGTCGGCGTCTGAGAACCTCGCCCGCAGCGCCTCGGCCACCGGCATCAGGTTGCCCGCGTCCATCGCCGCGATCACGGTATGGCCCGTGGCGATGTGCAGGCTCGCGCCGGTCGCCCAACCCTCGCAGATCAGGACGGGGCCTGCGGGCTCCGCGAGCGGCGCGGGGTCGAAGCCCACCAACGCGAAGTGGCCCTTCTTGGCCCCACCGGCCAGGAAGCGCTTTGCCCCGTCGGGCGCGATTGTCTCGAGACTGTGGATCCGGCCGTCGATGTCCTGCAGCGGCACGACGAGTCGGTGCCTCGCGTCCATGCGCAGGGCGAGCGGCGCTGCCTGCTTGGCGACCAGATAGGGATAGTGCTCCGGGGCGGGACGCGCGCCAGTCCAGATCCGGGCTGCGCGCGCGGCGGCCTCGTCCGCCCGGGTTGGCGCAGCGTCGCCATCGTGATCGACGCGCGTCTCGGAACTTTCTGTGCCCGGCGCCGATGGCGGCGCGGCCAGATCGTTCGCCGGCATTTCCCGGGGTGCCGGACGCTGGCACACCGGGCGGTGACGGGCGCCCATGCCGATCCGGCCCGCGATCCAATCGGTCGCGCCCTCGCTGGCCATGCCGAGGTCGCGGCCGACGAGGTCGGAGAACCAGCCGCCCCGGCCTTCCTCGTGGTCGAACCACATCCCCGCCCGCGCGCCGGAAATGACGACCGAAAGGCTGCCCTTGCGGCCCCAGCGCCATTCCTGACCCGCTCGGAAGGTCGGCTTGCCCAGAAGCTCCACCGCCAACTCCGGCACGCGGGCGCGCAGCTCCGCATCGAAGGCTCGCCAGTCCCGCCCGCTCATCGCCGACCCCGCGGAACGGGAGCACGCACGCCAGTCGGCCGGAGGGCCGCAGCGGTAAGCTGCAGGGGTTGGCGGAGACGGGTGGACACGGGGGCTGCGGAACCGGATGAAGGGCGTTGTTGCCCCCGGTTCTGCCGCGCATCAGACCACCCTCGCGACGTCGGAACCGGTCCGCCCGGCCACAGGCCATCGCTCCGGAAAGGGGTGACCCCTTCCGGTAAAGATCTGAAATCACGTCAGTTTATGGGTGGACCCCAAGGGGTCGAATGACCTGTCTGGAGCGCCCTTGGCATCCGTACCCGATCAGAGGGGTGAGCCCTCGTCCGCGCGAACAGGGTGAACGGTTCACCCCTCGATCAGGATGCCGACGCCGTGGGCTCACCCCTCGGAGTTGGTCACTGTCATTGTTGTTCGGGATCCTTCGCCGGACCCAAGGCCGCCAGCCGGCGCGGCAGGTCCGAGCGGCTGTGCAGCACGTCGACGACGATCACCTGGTCCGGCATCTCGACGAACACGATGAAATGTTGCCCCGCCCGCGTGAGGCGCAGATCCTCCGGCAGGTCGGGATCGATCAGGCGACGACAATTCTGCGACGGGGCGTCACCCGCGGCGATGGCAGTGCAGCGCGCGATGAGGTCGGCCTCGTAGGCCTCGGCCTGGCGCGGTCCGAAGGTCTCCAGCGTCCAGCGCGCGATCTCCACGAGCGAGCGTTCCGCCTGCCGCGTCAGCCGCCACGGCTTCGGCATCAGGATGCAGCGCGCGCGGCGGCGAATGCCCTGCGGATCGCGTCCTCACCCGAGCCCTCGGCGAGCGCGCCCGCGCGCGCCTCCTCAAGCCCGGCGGCGAGCCGGTTGCGCAAGGCGGTCATCTCGGCCTCCTCACGCTCGAGCAGGCGAAGGCCGGCACGGAGCGCCTCCGAGGCATTCTGGTAGCGACCATCGGCGATCAGCCGCTCGATCAGGTCGGTCTGGCTGTCGGTCAGGACGACATTGCGGGTCGGCATCGGCATCTCCCTCAGGCGCATTGGCAATATATGCCAATTGCCGCGTCATGTCGACCAGCGGGGATGCCACGCGTCACGCCGTATGGCGAAGGTCTGGCCCCAGCACCCGCTTGGCACCACCGCGCTGCGCCGAGGGCAACCGGATCAGCGTGGCCATGGCATCGGCCAGCTTGTTCGACACCGGCTCGCCCTCGATCTGCTGTTCGAGAAACCAGTCGACGAGGCAGTCCTTCTTGCCCTGGTCCTCGGCCGTGATCCCGAACTTCGCAATCGCCGCCTGCATCAGGTCGAGATAGGGCGTCGTGTAGGGCACCGCGTCCGTGCCCGCTGCCGGTCGGACCTCGGGGACGTAATCCGGCCAGATCGCCTTCACGAGGAAACGCGCCACGCGGATGTCGATGAATTCCCAATCCCGCGCGGTCAGTCGCCCGAATGAACACTTGCCCTCGCGCCAGTGCTCCGGGCGGGGTATGTCCCGGTCGATGTTGAAATAGGGGAGCAGGCGTTGCCCGCCTTGAGCCATTAGGCTCGGGGTGTCGAATCCGCGAAGGAGAGCAACGCCATGAAGAAAGCTACCAGATCTGCCGGCGTGGTGCCGGCGGCAATCGTCGATGAGGCTTGGCAGGAAGTCGGAGCCAGCTTCGATCGTTTCTGCCTGACGGCGGGCCTGGCGACTTTGGCGACGATGATGGATGAGGAGGCGGCCGAGCTGTGCGGCCCGCGCTACGGCCGGGCTGCTGGGCGAGACGGGTATCGCTGGGGCAAGACCAAGGGGAAGGTCGGCTTCCACGGCGGCAAGGTCGAGATCGATCGTCCTCGCGTTCGTGCTCGCGACGGCGGCGAGCTGGCGCTGCCGAGCTGGGAGGCGGCGCAGTCGGAAGACCTGCTCGGCAAGTGGGCGCTGAACCTGATGCTGATCAACGTCTCGACCCGCAAGTTCGGCCGCGCCGTCCGCCTGCCGGGCGGCGACATCCCGGCGGCCCCCGGGTCGGGAGTGTCGAAGTCGGCGGTGTCGCGGCGGTTCGTGGCGCTGTCGGCGGAACGCATGAAGGAATGGATGGCCGCCGACTTGTCCGCCCTGGACCTGCTGGCGATCCAGATCGACGGCATCCACATCGAGGAAGACCTGATGCTGCTGGCCGCCGTCGGCATCGACGGCATCGGCGACAAGCATCCGCTCGGCGTGATCGAGGGGGCCAGCGAGAACGCCGCCGTGGCCCAGGCGCTGCTCGACAACCTGGTCGGCCGCGGCCTCGATCCCGCGGTCTGCCGACTGTTCATCATCGACGGCGCCAAGGCGCTGTCGAAGGCGATTCGCAACACCTTCGGCCGCGACACCCCGATCCAGCGCTGCCAGGTCCACAAGGCCCGCAACATCGCAGAGCGCCTGCCCAAGTCCTTGCAGGCCGGCGTCCGCAAGGCGCTGCGTCAGGCCTGGGAACTGGACGACGCCGACAAGGCCGAGAAGCTGATCCGCAACCTCGCCCGTCGCCTGGAGCGCGACGCCCCGGGCGTGTCGGCCAGCATCCTGGAGGGCCTCGACGAGATCCTCACCGTCACCCGCCTCGGTCTGCCAGTCGAACTACGCCGGTCGCTCGCCTGCACCAACATCATCGAGAACATGAACGGAACCGTCCGCCGGGTCTGCCGCAACGTCAAACGCTGGCAGGACGCGGCCATGGCGCTGCGCTGGACCGCCGCTGCCATGCTCGAGGCCGCCAAGGGTTTCCGCCGCCTCAAGGCCCACAAGCAACTCCCGAGCCTGCGCCGAGCCCTGGCGGCCCACCAGGACAGGAACGCGATCAACCACGACCTTGAACAGCAGGCGGTCGCCGCATAGCATCGTCAACCAACAGCGCCTGCCGAGCAAATTTCAACACGGCGAGGGACATCCCCGGGTCGGGACCTTCTCCGATTTTGATGTCCGCCAATCGACGTACCGAGTGACGGCGCCCTGATCGATCTTCGCGATATCCTTCACGTCGCAAAAATACGGGAGCAGGTGCCGCTTCATCGTATCGACGTGATAGCGGCTCCGCATCCGCTTCGAGACGTAGCTTTCGTATACGTCTGCCAGCTTCGTGAACGGGATCGCCTTCGTCGCTTGAACCAGATCGCCGGTCCGGCGCGCGTTATAGAACAGCTCCAGCGCGACCATCTTCGCCTGGTCGA
>JAQCGR010000135.1 GCA_027619995.1 Pseudomonadota bacterium
CGGAGCCGATCACCGAACTTCCGGATGGGGTGCTTGTCGTGGTGCAGCCCGGGCACAGCCTGTGGCGGATCGCGCGCCGGACCTATGGCGACGGGGTCCGGTATCACGTCATCTATCAGGCCAATAGCGACCAGATCCGCGACCCCGACCTGATCTATCCGGGCCAGGTCTTCATGATGCCGCGCGTCAACTGACGCGTTTCGGCTTTCGGCGCTTTTCTGCCGTGGACGTTTCCGGATTCGCGTTTCAGCATTCGCCAATTTCGCGCTGTGTTATCGAGATGCATATCGCTGTCGTCCCGGGACTTTTTCCCGGGACCCATTGGCGCCGGGGCAGGGCGATGCGTCGTTGTGTCCGCACCCTGCTCCGGCAAGAAAGTCATGACGGAACGATTCTGCGCTGAAGTATTCGCCTGCCCGGAACCGGCAATCCGGAGTGGGATGATCTCCAAGGCTGTTTGAACCGATAGGACGATGGGTCCCGGGAACGAGTCCCGTGACGACACCGTGGATGGTTTGGCGGGAATCCCCTCCGTGTGCGATGGGAGGATCGATTACCGACCTCACGGGCGTATGGCGATCCCGTTCGGCGTCACTCCGCCGGGTTCGGCAGGCCGGGTGTGGGGTCGGCACCGGCGCGCTTTGCGCGGCGCCGGGCCCGCCAGTCCTGGAAATTGGCGCGGGCCATCAGGGCGCAAGGCGTGACCAGAAGGGTCAGCACGGTGGCGAAAGCCAGACCGAAGGCGATGGCGCTTGAAAGCTGGATCCACCACTGAGTCGAGGGTGCGCCGCTCGTCACCTCTCGACTGAAGAAATCGATATTCACGCCCATCACCATGGGCAGCAGGCCCAGGATCGTTGTCACGGAGGTGAGGACGACCGGGCGCAGGCGCTGGGCGCCGGTACGGAGAATCGCCTCGCGCTGGGTTTTCGCGGTGAGTTTGAGCCGGTCGAAGGTGTCGATCAGCACGATGTTGTTGTTCACCACGATACCGGCCAGGGCGACCACGCTGATGCCGTTCATGACTGTGCCGAAGGGCATGCCGATCACCATCAGGCCGATCAGCACGCCGACGGTCGACATGATCACCGCGCTCAGGATCAGGGCGGCGCTGTAGAAGCTGTTGAACTGGGTCACCAGGATGATGGTCATCAGGAACAGGGCGACCATGAAGGCCTGGGACAAGAAGGCCGCCGCCTTCTTGGATTCCTCGTCCTCGCCCTTGAAGCTGATCTCGATGCCCCGGTCGAAATCCTGCGTGCCGATCCAGGCGGCGATGTCGCGCACCATGTCGTCGACCAGGACGCCGTCATGGACATTGGCCTTCACGGTCATGACGCGCTTGCTGTCGACCCGGCTGATCGTACCGACCTTGGGCTTCGCCTCGCGTTTGACGAAGTTGCCGATCGGCACGAGACCCTTGTCGGTCTGCACGCGGATCTGGTCGAGCTGGTCCAGCGTCCGGTATTCGTCGGGATAGCGCGCGATGATATCGACCTCGTCGCGGATCTCGTTCTGGCGAGTGTCGTCGACCTTCAGCCCCTTGGTGACGAATTTGAGGGCGCTGCCGACAAGCGAGACGTCGGCGCCGTATTTGAGGGCCTGGGCCCGGTCGACGGTGATCTGCCAGTCGATGCCGGGCAGGGGGCGGCTGTCCTCGATATCCCTCAGGCCGGCCAGGTCCTCCATATGGGCGCGAACGCGCTCGACGGCCGGCGCCAGAAGCGCGGGATTGCGCGCGGCGATTTCGACCTGCACATCCTTGCCGGTCGGCGGGCCGCCTTCCTCTTTCTGGGTTTCGACCACGATGCCGGCGATGTCGGAAGTCCGCGCGACGATCTCGTCGAGGATGACGCTGGCCTTGCGGCGGGTCTGCCAATCCGCGAATTCGAGCGAGATCGAGCCGACAACGTCTTCCGCCTGGTCCCGCTGATCGGTCTGGTTGCCGCTGCGGGTATAGATCGAATCGAACTCGTGGCGACCGCGCTCCATCTCCAGGATTCGCGCCTCGACGGATTCGACCAGGCCGTCCTTCTCGGCGACCGACAGATTGCCGCGGGCATGGACCTGAACAATCGCCCGGTCGGGCTCGACGGAGGGGAAGAACTCAACCCCGTTGCCGAACTTTCCATAGGCGTAATAGACGGCGATCAGGACGGCGACGGCGGTCAGCAGCACGGTGCCGGGGCGGTCGAGGAGACTATTCAGGACCCGGACATAGCGCCCCGTAAATCCGGATATCCGGCGAATGTCCAGATCTTCGCCATCCGCGACGCTGCGCAGCGCGGCGGCGTCGGCGGCGTTGCCGGGCTTGCCGAAATAGGCGCCCAGGGTGGGCACGAAGATCAGGGCCATCAGGAGCGAGGCGGAGAGGGTGGCGATCAGGGTGATGGGCAGGAATTTCATGAATTCGCCCACCACGCCGGGCCAGAACATCAGCGGCAGGAAGGCCGCCAGGGTGGTGGCAGTCGAGGCGATGATCGGCCAGGCCATGCGCTTCGCGGCCAGGGCATAGGCCTCGCGCCGGTCCAGGCCCTCGGCCATCTTCCGGTCGGCCAGTTCGGTCACCACGATCGCCCCGTCGACCAGCATGCCGACCGCCAGGATGAGGCTGAAGAGGACGACGATATTGACCGTCAGCCCGGCGACATAGAGGACCAGGATGCCGGCCAGGAAGGAGCCCGGTATGGCGACTCCGACGAGGCCGGCCGAGCGCAGGCCGAGCGCGCCGACGACGACGATCATGACCAGAAGGATGGCGCTGATCACATTGTTCTGCAGGTCGTCCAACATGCGCCGGATATCGGTGGACTTGTCCTGGGAGAAGGAGACCTCGACGGTCTCGGGCCAGAGGGCGCTTTCCGCCCCGACCACCGCGCGGACTTGTTCGATCGTGTCGATGATGTTCTCGCCGGTTCGCTTGGAGACCTCCAGCGCCACGGCTGGCCTGCCGTTCACCCGGGCGTAGGTTTCGCGGTCCTTGAAGGTCCGCCGCACCTCGCCGATATCCCTGACCCGCACGACTGCGTCGCCGCTCACCTTCAACGGCATGTTCAGGATGTCGTCCAGGTTCTCGAACAGGCCGGGCATCTTGATCGTGAAGCGGCCCGCGCCCGTGTCCATGGCGCCTGCGGCAATCAGGCGGTTCGACCTGGAAACGAGGTCGAGAACGCTGGGCAGCGACAGCGCGTAACTTTCGCTCAGCATCGGATCGACGACGATCTCGACGACCTCTTCCCGTTCGCCGGCGATGCGCGCCTCAAGGACGGAGGGAATGCCCTCGATATCGTCCCTCAACTCGTCGGCCAGGCGCTGCAGGGTCCGCTCGGGCACCTCGCCGCTCAAGGTCACGACGAGGACGGGGAACAGGCTCAGATTGACTTCATGGACCGCCGGCTCTTCCGAATCGTCGGGCAGTTCGGGCCGCGCGTCGTCGACGGCTTCGCGCACGTCGGTCAGGGCTTGGTCGACATCGAAGCCGGCATCGAATTCGAGGATGACATAGGCGCCGCCCTCGTAGCCGGTCGCCTTCATCTCCTTCACGCCCTCGATCGAACGCATTTCCTCTTCCAGCGGGCGAATCAGCAGACGTTCCGAATCCTCGGGGCTGATGCCTTCGTGGATGACCGAGACGTAGACGATCGGGATATTGACGTCCGGGTCCGATTCCTTTGGGATCGAGACATAGGCGAAAACCCCGGCCACCAGGATCAGGACCAGGGTTGAGATGACCGTGCGCGACCGGCTGAGCGCGGCGTCGATAAGACTCATGCTCAGCCGTCCCCGAGGGGCGCGGTGGCCGCGACTGGTTCGACCTTCATACCCGGACGCACGTATTCCTGGCCGACCACGATCAGTTGGACGGTCTCCGGCAGGCCCGACAGCCAGACATGGTCGATCTCGTCCGCGGCAATGCCGACCGGGTGGAACTGGACGATGCCGTCCTCGTCGACCGATTTGACGCCGATGCGCCCGTCATCGGCGAGGGTGAGAACCGCGGGCGAAACCTTATGGGCGCGGATCGAACTGATCGGCAGGTGGAGGGAAGCCGTGACTCCCGATACGACGCGGCTGTCCGGATTCGGGACTTCCAGTTCGATGCGGAAGGTCCGCGTCTCGGGATCGGCGACGCGGCTGATATAGGTGATAGTACCGGTGATCGTCTCGCCGGTGATGACTTGGGCCGTGCCGGCCGCGCCGCGCGACAGTTTGCCGACCTCGCGCTCGGTGACCTGGGCGACCACGATGATCGGGTCGAGATCGACGATATGCGCGATTTCGTTGCCGATATCCAGGAAATCGCCGAGTTCGACATAGCGGAGGTCGAGAACGCCGTCGAAGGGCGCCTCGATCACCGTCTTGCCGATATTGACCTCCATGGCCTGGACCGCCGAGCGCGCGGCGTCATAGAGGGCTTTCGTTTCGGCCACGCGAGTCTTGGACGCGAAGTCCTTGCGCGCGAGCTTGGCGGCGGCTTCGTGATCGATGCGCCGCTGTTCATAGAGCGCGCGTGCTTCGGCGAGGCGAGCGGAGCGATCGTCGAGGGCGATGCGGGCGACGACATCGCCCGCCTTGATCATATTGCCCTCCTCGATCGGGACTTCGACGACGGAGCCCGCCGTTTCCGCGCGCAGAACGACCGCGCGTGAGGCTTCGGTGCGGCCGGTCAGCACGATGTTGGAGAGCATATCCTCCGCATGCAGGACACGGGTCTGAACGCGGGGGATGGCCCGGTCCGAGGCGGCATTCGCGTTTTGCGGGTCGCCGGCATTGGCCGGCGGGCTGGAGTCTCCGAACTGGCCGGAAACAATCCAGCCGGCGACGCCGAGAGCCAGAACGATGGCAACGATATGCGAGGGTTTCATCAGTCCATTCCGCTGGTGCGCGGCCCGAGCCTAGTCGGCGGCATCCATGCGCTTGAGTTTCAGGGCTTCGGCCACGAGTTCATGGCCGTGATCTTCGAGGTATTGGGCGGAGGCGCTGTAGATCGCGAGGCCAAGGCCATGGGCAAAACGCTCTCCCGCCGGTCATTCGGCGGTGCAGACGGTTTCCGCACAGTGCTTCATCCGGTCAATGCTTTCGCGTTACCAGGCAAGCCGTTCCTGGATCAACTTCTCGACCTGACGGGGGGAGAGCAAATGCGCAAAGAAGGTGGTGAAGAGGAATTCGGAGCGCACCCGGTCCGGGCTTGGCGGGGCGGACAGGGCGTCGATCAGCGCGAACCGGCCATTCGTCGTGATGCTGTAAACTTTCTTGTCCGGTCGGCTGTTCTGGCTTTCAGCCCGACACTCGACCAGACCGCCTTCGAGAAGCTTGTTCAGGGCCGGATAGATCGAACCGTAGCCAGCCTCGAAGAAATGGCTGAACGGGCCTTCCGTGACCTGCTTGCGAATCTCGTAACCCGTCGCGGCGCTGCGCGACAGGATGCCGAGGCAAAGCGTTTTAACGTCCATATTTCACGTCCTCCAAACCGATATAAAGTAATTCGATATATAACGATCAAGAGTAATTTGACGCAATTTTATCGCTTGGCGCGACCGCTGGCCGCGCGAGGAGATCTGGAAAGCGGGCGCGGATCAGGCCGGATGGCGGCCGATGGCGATGCGGATATGGGCCGCCAGGCGATAGGTGTCGCCTGTCCGATAGGGCTCGAGCCGGGCGAGGATCCGTTCCTCCAGGGCCGCCCGGACCGATTCGGGTTCGCCCTCCAGCCGGCTGCCCAGGGTCATATCGACATTCGGGTGCCAGAATTTGACCCGGGTCGGAATCTCGGGCGCGAAGCGCAACTCGCGTTCCTCGACCCCGGCAAAGCCCGCCTCGGTGAACAATGCCTTCATGGCGCCATCCGCGCCCAGGCGGAAAGGGGTCTCGAAATCATGGACCTCCTCCGGAAAGAGATCGGCGAAGGCCTGGCGCAGGACGGTGAAATTGGTCGTGTCCTCGAACGGCCCCCAGACCATGAAACCGGCCTTTCCGCCGGGGACGAGGACCCGGCGGGCCTGGGCCAGCGCGCGCACCGGATCGGGCACGAACATCAGGCCGAAGCGGCAGGTGACGCGGTCGAACGCGCCATCGGAAAAGGGCAGGGATTCCATATCCGCGACCTCGAAGGCGATATTGTCGAGTGCCGCCTCGCGCGCCCGGCGCGCGCCGCTGGCGACCATATCGGGCACCAAATCCGTCGCGGTCACATGGCCCTTCGGCCCAACCGTCCGGGCGATGGAGAGCGCGGGTTCGCCCGAGCCTGAAGCCAGATCGAGGACCCGTTCGCCGCGGCGGATGCCGGTCGCCTCGATCAGGGGTTGGTTGAAGCGATCGGCCATCTCCGCCATCCGGTCGGCCCAGGCATCCCAATGGCGGGCACGGCCGCGCCATTCCTCGAAAACCCGCGCCTTGTCCGGCCCCTGACGAATATCGTTCACCTGCATCTCCCCGAACCGATCGCCCGCGCGCCGAAGAGAGCGGCGCGACAAGCCTTTTCCTAGGGCCGAAGCTGAACTATGTCTATCGGAGAGCGAACCGAACACGATGGCGCAATGATTGTATCGGACCGAATGATCGACTCGAAAACAACGGCCAGAACCGGCACGCGAACCGGCACTCGAACGGGGGCGGGTTCCGCTGCGCTGATCTCCGCCGCCCTTGCCCTCGCGCTGACGGCGGGAAAGGCGGAAGCCCAGGATCGCGGCGAGGTCGGCGGCCAAGAACAATGCTACGGCATCGCCAAGGCCGGGCAGAACGACTGTGCCAATACGGCCGGCACCCATATCTGCGCGGGGCAGTCGACGGTCGATTTCGACCGCGGCGAATGGAAGCTGGTGGCGGCCGGGTCCTGTCGGCGGCTCGGCGGCAAACTCCAGGGCTTCCAAGGCGTCGGCCAGCCCGAGGAGAGCTGACCCCCTCCCCGTCAAGGACCGGACCCATGCGCGAGGTGGCCATACCGGCCCGCGCGGGGATCGGGCTTCGGATCGGCCATGTCGAAGCGCTGCTCGCCGCGCGGCCGCCGGTCGCCTGGCTTGAAATCCACAGCGAAACCTATTGCGTTTCCGGCGGCCCCAGGCTTGCCGCGCTTGAAGCCTTGCGCCGCGATTTTCCCTTGAGTTGCCACAGCGTTGGCCTCTCCCTGGGTTCGGCCGAAGGCCCCGACGAGGCGCATCTCGCCCGCCTGCGCGCGCTCTACGATCGCTTCGCGCCGGGCCTCGTCTCGGACCATCTGGCCTGGTGCCGGGCCGGCGGCGTCTATTTGCCCGACCTTCTGCCCGTGCCCCTGACGGGCGAGGCCCTGGTCGTTGTCGCGGGCAATATCGACCGGGCGCAGACCGCGCTGGGCCGGCGTATGCTGATCGAGAATCCCAGCCGCTACGCGTCCGACGATGCCGCCGAGATGAGCGAGGCTGACTTCCTGGCTGCCCTGGTCGCGCGCACCGGCTGCGGCTTGCTGCTCGATCTCGCCAATCTCCACGTCTCGGCAGCCAATCTGAGGATCGACCCGGCGGCCTGGCTCGACGCGATTCCTCTTGAGGCGGTGGGGGAGATTCATGTCGCGGGTCATGGCATGGCCCGCTTCGGCACCCGCGATCTGGTCATCGACGACCACGGCGCCGCGGTGCCGGATGCGGTCTGGGACCTCCTGGCGCCGGTTCTGGCACGGACCGGGGCCGTGCCCGTGCTGGTCGAGCGGGACCGGAACCTGCCGAATCTGGCGGGGCTGCTCGGCGAGGCGGGGCGGGCCGACGCGGTGCTATCGGGGGTCGGGGCATGAGCCTCGCCGCGCAGCAGCGCGAGACGGTCGCGCGGCTTCTCTCGGGCCGGGCGGGCGAGGGCGAGGCCGTCCATGCGGCCAATATCCGGTCCGGCTTGGTGGAAACCTTTCGCGCCAGCTTTCCGGTGGCGGAGGCCCTGGTCGGTTCGGATTATTTCCGGCGTCTCGCCATCACCTTCAGTGCCGCGCATCCGCCCGAGCGGCCGATCCTCGCGGAATACGGTGCGAACCTGCCGGCCTTCTTGGCGGATCACGCGGTGGCGAAGGAATTGCCCTATCTGACCGATGTGGCGCGGCTGGAATGGTTGCGGCAGTTGGCCTATTTCGCTGCGGATGCCGAGTCCGTCGCGGCGGAGGGACTGGCCGCCCTGGCCGAAGCGGATCGCATCGCCCTTCGCCTTGCGCGTCACCCCAGCGTTGGCCTGCTCGAGTCCGCCTATCCGGTTTACGCGATCTGGGCGGCCCATCAGCCCGGCGGGCCGGCCCTCGAGGAAATCGACCCGGCCGGGGCGGGAGAATGCGGCGCGGTCTATCGCGCCGGGGCGGCGGTGCGCCATCTGCCGCTCGACCCGGTGGGCATAGCCCTGCTCCGCGCGTTCGATGGCGGGACCGCGCTGGACGGGGTGCTGGCGTCCCTGGGGGAGCGATTCGACGACCGGGAGATCGGGGCCGCTCTGGCCCAGGCGCTCCGCGCCGGTCTGCTGACGAGTTGAACGGCGCGGGCCGCGAGGGTAAAGGAGTCGGCCTATGGCACGTCCGCCGAAAATAGCGACCTTGCGCACGCCCTGCCGGGTCTGGGCCATTCCTTCGCTGTTCGGCG
>JAQCGR010000136.1 GCA_027619995.1 Pseudomonadota bacterium
GGGAGCCGAGCCCGCTTCCCCCTCTCCGCCCCCCATTCGATTCACGGGGCGGGCGGAGAGGGAGTCAATTTGCGGACATTTATTTTCCGAATCGAAACGCCCGCCGCGAGGATCGCAGCGGGCGTTATCGGTCTTGGGATTGCCGATCAGTTGCCGAGGGTCGAGCGCAGCATCCAGGCGGTTTTCTGGTGGACCGTCATGCGGCCGACCATCATGTCGAGGGAGACCTCGTCGCCGACCTCTTCCGCCACGGCGCGGGCGGCGTTGGCCGTCCGGCTGACGGTTTCGTGGCCACTTTCGAGTTGGCGCACCATCTCCTCGGCGCTCGGCACGCCATCGGCCTCGTCGATTGCGGTCAGCGCGGCATACTGCTTGTAGCTGCCCGGCGCGAAATGGCCGAGGCTGCGGATTCGCTCGGCGACTTCGTCCGCCGCGTCGCGCAGCTCGATATATTGCGCCTCGAACATGGCATGCAGGCTGTTGAAATGCGGTCCGGTCACATTCCAGTGGTAGTTCTGGGTCTTCATGTAGAGGACATAGGTGTCCGCCAATACCGTGCCCAGAGCCTCGGCGGCGGCTTTTCGACCCGCTTCGTCGACACCGATATTCACCTTCATCATCCCGCTCCTCTTAATTTAGAATTCCTATAATCTACTGACTAAGATTTAGGAACAGCAGGATAGAATTCAAGGAATTTTAAAATCTTTCCAGCGGCCGGAGACGACTCAATCGGTGAATTTCAGGCGCACCTGCCCGAAGCTGCCGAAATCGGCGACGATTTCGGATACAGCGGGGGACGGCTTCACGCCGGTGACGCTACCGGTAGTGACGAATTGCCCGACCTTGAGCCCGTCGCCCCGGCGCGAACGGTCGTTGGCCAGCCAGATCAGCGGCATGATCGGATGGCCGCCGACATCCTCGGCATCTCCCTCGCCCACCACCTCGCCGTCGATCGTCATGCGCACCCGGTGGGTTTCCAGGGGCTGGTTTCGCCAGTCGGGAATTTCCGGGGCATAGACGAAGGCGGCCGCCAGGGCATTGTCGGCGATCAGGCTGAACGGCCCGGCCTTGAGCCCCGTGGTGTAATTGCAGTCGGCGACCTCGATCGCCGGATGCAGGGCGGCGACCGCATCCTCGATCTCGGCGCGCGTGTACTCCCCCTCGCGCGGCGGCAGATCCTTGCCCAGACGCCAGGCATATTCCGATTCGACGATGCGCATATGGAAGGCGCCGCCATAGATTTCGGCCGGGCTTTCCACGATGGTCGGGGCCAGCATGCGGCCGGCCACCGGGCAGGGCGCGCCCACCAGGGCCTGGAACTTGGGGACCGCGGCGCCGATCTTCCAGCCCCCGATCTCCTGACCCCAGAGCGCAACCAGGGCATCCTGGATGGCGTAGCCCTCGTCCAGATCGGCGGGGCGCAGCTCTTCCGGCAGGCCCGGGATAAGCCGGTGGTCTCCCCGGGCCGTAGCCAGGATGCCGGCAGCCTTTTGGATCGCCTCTGGCGTCACGGTGTCTCCCTTTCGCTCGATGGATTCAGGCGGCGGACTGGGCCGCCACGATCTCGTCGGCCAGACGGCCCTGCAACTCCTGCAGATGGTCGAACCGCCAGTCGAAACTGCCGACCCCCTGGGTCAGGGAGCGCAGTTCGACGATCATATCGAACATCTCGCTCTGGGGAAGATAGGCCGCGACCTCGTCCCAGCCTTTCCAGCCCTCCTTGGGCTCGAAACCCAGGATCTGACCGCGCCGGCCGCTAAACAGGCGCTGGATATTCGCCGTGTAATGGCCCGGCGTGCGCACCTTGACCTCGAGAATGGGCTCCAGCAGCACGGGGCCGCATTTGGGCAACCCCTCTCTCATCGCCATGCGCCCGGCGTTCTTGAAGGCCATGTCGGAACTGTCGACCGCGTGATACTGGCCGTCGGTCAGGGTAACCGAGACATCGACGACCTCGAAGCCGAGCGGGCCGCGTTCCAGATAGTCGCGCACCCCGGATTCGACCGAGGGAATATATTGGCGCGGCACCGAACCGCCGCTGATCGACTGATCGAAAGAGAAGCCGGAGCCGCGCGGCAGGGGTTTGATATCGACATGGACATCGCCGAACTGGCCGTGGCCGCCCGATTGCTTCTTGTGCCGGGCGTGCTGGGAAACCGCCTTCTTGATCGTCTCCTTGTAGGGCACGCGGGGGCGCGAGGTGGTGACGGTCAGGTTGAAGCGGTTCTTGAGCTTTTCGGCGGCGATCAGAAGCTGCACCTCGCCCTGGCCCCAGAGCACCATTTCCCGTGTCTCCGGGCTGTGATCGAGGGAGAGCGAGGGATCCTCCTCCATCAGCCGCGCGAGCGCGCCGGTCATCTTGACCTCGTCGTCGCGGCTGCCGGCATGGATCGCCACGGCATAGACCGGGTGGAGCGGCCCGGGCCAGGGCAGCGCGCCATCGGGCGCCTTGCCCGACGGGGTCAGAATGTCGCCGGTCTTGACCGTGTCCATCCGGCCGAGGGCGACGACCGAGCCCGCGCCGGCCTTGCCGGCCTTGCTCTGCTGATGGCCCATCAGGCGGTGCAGGCCGCTGATCCGCTCGTCGTTCATGGTCTCGCCATCGGCCACCGTACCGCGCCAGATGCGGGCGACGGAGAGCTTGCCGGTGTGCAGGATGTGATAGGTCTTGAAGACGGTTGCCGCGGTCTCCGACCCGGCGGGGTCGATGCCCAGCGCTTCGGCCCGGACCGAGGACTCCGCCGTTTCATGCCGCAGAGCCTTGAGCAGGCGGCGCACCCCATGGTCGCGCTCGGCGGCGCCCAGGAAGACCGGCACGATGCGGTCGGCCCGCAGGTTCTCCGTCAGATGCTGGTAGATCTCGTCGGTCGGCGGCAGGGTGTCCTCCAGCAGCGCCTCAAGCAGGGTATCGTCGAAATCGGCCAGGGATTCGAGCATTTCCTGGCGGGCGATCTGCTCGTCGTCCTGCTCACCCTCCGGGATCGCGACCAGCTTCGACGCCTCGCCCGGGCGGTATTCGTAGGCCCGCTCGCTCACCAGATCGACATAGCCGGTGGTCTCGTCGCCCTCGACGATCGGCACCTGGCGCAGGACCAGGGGACGGTCTGAGACGGATTGCAGCGCCTCCATGACCGAGCGCAGATCGGCCTGGGCGTTGTCCATCTTGTTGATGAAGACCATGTGCGGAATCGCCTGGTCGTCGAGGAACTTGAACAGGGGGGCGACGGCGATCGCCCGCTCGACCAGGGGTTCGACCACGATCACCGCGACATCGGAGACCATCAGGGCGTTCAAGGTCTCCTGCATCAGCTCGATCGAGCCGGGACAGTCGAGCAGCGCCCATTCCTCATCCAGATAGGTAATGGCGGCGATATTGACTTCGGTGCTCATGCTCCGGCCGCGCGCCTCCTGGGCGCTGTCCCCGACCGTGTTGCCGTCCTTGATCGTGCCTTTTCGGGGCACCGCGTCGGCCGCGGCCAGCATGGCTTCCATGAGCGAGGTCTTGCCGCTGAGATACGAGCCGACGAGCGCGGCGCAACGGGGGCCGGACGGGGATTTCACGGTCACGGGGCTGCCTCCTCTCCAATTCCTCCCGGGAGCCCGCCGCCGCCGGACGACGCGGCGGATGTTATTCTTGTTGTTCTTCCCGCTTTTCCTGTGCACCGCCGCCTCTCATGGGCGGCTGGAATACGACGTTTCCATGTTTCCAGCCCCGCCCCGGCAAGGCAAGGGGGATTCCCGGGAAGGCAGCGATGGACGGGGAACGAGACGGAAGGGCTGATGAATCCGGGCTTGGGGGCAGCGCCGGACTAGGCGCGGCCCATCGCATGCAGCTTGAGGGCCTGTTCGATGAAGCGGTGAGTCGGAGTCTCGATGCCGGCCTCGCGGCCCAGGCGGATGAGGCCGCCGCTGAGCCAGGGCAGTTCGAGCCGGTTGCCCCGCTCCAGATCGTTGAGCATGGAGGATTTGACGCCCGGCGGCAGGCCGTCGCCCATGGCCATGCGCTCGGCCACAACGCCTTCAGAGAGAGGCGCGCCCAGGGCTCGACCAACCGCCGCGGCCTCCGTGATCGCGGCCTCGAACAGGGCGCGGGTGGCGGGCTCGGCCAGGATCGGCCCGATCGAGGAGCGGGTGACGCAGGTGACGCCGGACAGGGAGGCGAGATAGACGAATTTCTCCCAGAGGTCCTTCTGAATATTCTCGCTCAGCCGCGCTTCGAAACCGGCGGATTTGCAGGCGGCGAGGAAGGCCTCGGCGCGCGGCGTGACCGCGCCGTCCATCTCGCCGAAGACGAGCAGATGGGCCGGGCCGGAATGAAGGATGCGCCCCGGTTCGGCGATCAGGGAGAAAATGAAACTGACCCCGCCCATGACATGGCCGGGCCCCAGGACCTTGCCCAGAACCGCCTCCGCCTCGACCCCGTTCTGGGCGGAGATGACGGCCGTGTCCGGGCCGATCAGGGGGCGGATGGCCTCGCCCGCACTCTCGGTATCCCACAGCTTGGTGCAGAACAGCACGATATCGACCGGGCCGATCGTCGCCGGGTCGTCGGTCGCGTTCGCCGGGTGGATATGAAGATCGCCATGCTGGCTCTCGACCTTGAGACCGTGCTCGCGGATCGCGGCCAGATGGGCGCCGCGGGCGATGAAATGGACTTCCTCGCCCGCCGCCGCCAGCCGTGCGCCGTAATACCCGCCGACCCCGCCGGCGCCCATGATCGCGATGCGCATGCGTCGCCCCGCCGCCCTATTTCAACGCGGCGCAGGCCCGCTGGATGCGCTTGCAGGCGTCTTCCAGCAACTCGTAGGAGGTCGCATAGGAGACCCGGAAATGGGGCGAGAGGCCGAAAGCCTCGCCATGGACAGCCGCAACGCCCTCGGTCTCCAGCAGGTAGACAACGAAGTCGTAGTCCTTCTCGATCAACTTGCCCTGGGGCGTGGTCTTGCCGATCACCCCGGCGCAGGAGGGATAGACATAGAAGGCGCCCTCGGGCCGGTGGCAATGCAGGCCATCCGCCTTGTTGAGCATGTCGACGACCAGATCGCGGCGCTTCATGTACTCGAGATTGTGCTCGGCAATGAAGTCCTGCGGGCCGTTCAGCGCCTCGACTGAAGCCCATTGGCTGATCGAGGCGGCGCCCGAGGTGTTCTGGCCCTGGACCTTGCTCATCGCCTTGATCAGCGGCTCCGGCCCGGCGGCATAACCGATGCGCCAGCC
This sequence comes from Pseudomonadota bacterium, assembly GCA_027619995.1. Lineage (GTDB taxonomy): Bacteria > Pseudomonadota > Alphaproteobacteria > CADEGL01 > CADEGL01 > JABIRQ01. Next base: position 5,218 of record JAQCGR010000136.1, read on the forward strand.
GGTCATGCAGTAGGCCTTGGACATGCCGTTCATGGTCAGGGTGCGGTCGTAGAGTTCGGGGGTCGCCTGGGCGATGGTCGCGAACTCGAAGCCGTCATAGACCAGATGCTCGTACATGTCGTCGGTCAGGATATTGACCTGAGGGTGGCGCTTCAGGACCTCGCCCAGCGCCTTCAGGTCATCCATCGAATAACTCGCCCCGGTCGGGTTGGACGGCGAGTTCAGAATGAGCCATTTGGTCTTGTCTGTGATCGCCGATTCCAGGTCCTCCGGCCGCATCTTGAAGCCGTTGTTCTGGGGGCAGTTCACGATCACCGGCTCGCCGCCGCAAAGCAGCACCATGTCGGGATAGGACACCCAGTAGGGCGCCGGAATGATGACCTCGTCCTCCGGATCGAGGGTGGCCATGAGGGCGTTGTAAATGACATGCTTGCCGCCCGGCGAAACGAAGACTTGGCTGGGTTTGTAGTCGAGTTCGTTGTCGCGCTTGAACTTGGCGCAGATCGCCGCCTTCAGTTCGTTGATGCCATTGATCGGGGTGTATTTCGTCTCGCCCCGGCGGATCGCGTCGATCGCCGCCTCCTTGACGTTGTCGGGCGTGTCGAAATCGGGCTCTCCCGAACTCAGGCTGATGACGTCGCGGCCCTGGGCGAGCATGTCGCGAGCCAATTGGGTAAAGACGGTGGTCGCGGATTCCTTAACGCGACCGAGTCTCTGCGCGATTAGTGTCATGGCGCTCGGGCCCCCTTTGAAAACCAGCCTGGCGAAATCTAGCCTGGGATGCGATCGGCGGCACCCTACGCCGGGCGGTGGCGGCTCGCAAGCGCCCGGAAGCGCCAAAAAGCGGCCCGGATCGTGCCGGGCATCAGATCCAGCGCAGACGCCGGAACAGCCAGTATTCGACGACCCCCAGCACAGCCAGCAACCCGCAGACGAAGGCGAAAGCCCAGGGCCAGGACGAGCCCGGAATGCCGTCGACATTGATGCCCAGCAGGCCAGTCACAAGGCTCAAGGGCAGCATGATCGTGGCCACGATGGAGAGGACATACATGTTGCGGTTCAGGCGCTCGGACAGATGGCTCATCGCCTCGTCGCGCAGCACGCCCGCGCGCTCGCGCATCGCGTCCAGATCCTCGACATAGCGGGTCACCGCGTCGGCGGCCTCGCGCAGATGGGCGCGGTCCAGGGGGTCGATCCAGGCCATCGACTCGGCCTGAAGCCGGGAGAGCGCCTCGCGCTGGGGCGCCATATGGCGGCGCAGGGAGATCGCCTGACGGCGCAACGGTCCCAGGGAATCGCGCAGCTTCTCGGTTTCCACCTCGGCCGCAAAAGCCTCCTCGAGCTCGTCGAGACGATCGTCGAGATCCGACACGACGGGGAACATCCGTTCCGACAGGCTCAGCGCCACGCGGCTGATCACCCCGCCGATATCGACGGGTCCCTTTCCCGCCTCGATAGCGCTTCGCAGGTCCTGGATCGCCATGAGGTGATAGCGCCGTGTCGTGATGACGCGCCGTTCGGTCGCCCAGAAGCGGACGGAGATCATATCGTCCGGACGCTCGCCCGGATTGAGATTCACGCCGCGCAACAGGAGCAGGAGCGTGTCGGCATCCAGCCGCTCGCTGCGCGGCCGGGTCTCCTCGGTCAACATGGCGTCGGCGGCCAGGCGATCGAGGCCGCTTTCTTCCTCGATCCAGCGCCGGGCGCCGGGTGCGGTCCGGTCGAGATGGATCCACACCATCCCCTCCTCCGGCTTCCAGGCGCGCACCTCGTCCCAGTCGAGCCGGCGACCGCCGCCCTTGCCGTCCAGCAGATAGGCGCAGATCAGGCCGTCGACCTGAGGGGGATGTTCGGGCCCCGCCATCTCAGCCCCCATCTCAGCCAGTTACCGCGCTGCCGGCCAGCCAGCCGAGCCAGACAGCGACGAGGCTGGCGACGACAGACAGCCCTACGTTAAGTCCGGCGGCACTCCAATCCCCTGCCTGAGCAAGCTCCAGGGTCTGCAGGCCAAAAGCGGAAAAGGTCGTATAGCCGCCAAGGAAGCCAGCCATCAGGAATTGCCGCGTGTCGAGATCGAACACGGGTCGCCCATCCGCCAAGGTTAGGGCGGCGAGCAGCGCTATCAGAAAACAACCGCTGACATTTGCGATCAAGGTGCCCCAGGGAAAGCCCGACTCGCCCGGCGATGCCAGACGCGTCATGACGTCGGAGAGGCCGAAACGGGCCATCCCGCCGAAAGCGCTGCCGAGGCCGACGAACAGATAGGAAGAAACGCTCACGAACGGACCCCCGGAAAGAGAAAGGGCAGAATCGGCCATAACCGCCCCGGGGGTCAATCGGCGTGACGGGAATAGGATTTCTGCGAGGCACCGGAAGAAGCCTCGCAGAAGATTGCGTGCCTGGCGGCGCGCCGGCGGAAAAGGGTACAGGGAGCCGGAGCGCCGCCAGGGTCGAGGCCGCCCGACCGGGCCCGATCAGGCGCAATCAGGAAGATCGGGACGATCAGGCGGCGACCAGCGTTTCCTCGCCCTTTTCCCAGGCGCAGGGGCAGAGTCCCCCGCTGCGGAGGGCGTCGAGAATGCGCAGGATCTCCTTTGGATTGCGGCCGATATCGAGGTCGTTGACGGAGACGAAGCGGATCACCCCGGCCGGATCGACGATGAAACTCGCGCGCAGGGGCACCCCCTCGTTGCGATCGAGAATGCCGAGTTGTTCGGACAATTCGCGCTTTATGTCCGAGATCATCGGAATCGGCAGATCGCGAAGATCCTCATGATCGCGCCGCCAGGCCCGATGGACGAACTCGGAATCGACGCTCGCGCCCAGCACCTGCGCTTCGCGCGCGGCGAACTCGTCGGCCATCATGCCGAAGGTCGCGATCTCGGTCGGACAGACGAAGGTGAAATCCTTGGGCCAGAAAAAGACCACGAGCCATTTGCCGGGATAGCTCTCATTGGAAAGCTCGGCGAAGGCGTCGCCGCCCGACCCATCCGGAACCACGGCCGTCAAACGGAAATCTGGAAAACGGTCACCCACGGTCAACATTGCTGCTCTTCCTTATTAGGTCTCGAAATTCTGTGCCTCGGCGCCGGCGGCCCGGCGAAACCGCCGACTGCGGCTTGGGACCGCTCTCGGTCCCGGGTGAGCTCTTATATAGAATAATTATAATTTGCATCAAGCCAAAATATGCGAATCGTTCGCAATTGTTCCCGCCTGGCTGCCGGCACTGGCAATTCGCCGCCGCGACGGCATATTAGGGGCATGAGCCTCGATATCGCCGAACGCCCAATCGCCCTGCCGGAAGAACGCCCCGAAGCGGGCAAGCCCTTCGATCTGGCCTCCGACTAC
>JAQCGR010000137.1 GCA_027619995.1 Pseudomonadota bacterium
AAAGACTGAAGCTCTAGAACCGAGGAGAGACTCGATGTTCGTACGCAATCTGGACGACGTGAAAGCCGCCGGCCGGGTCCTGAGCCTGGTCAACGACACCACGCGCTCGGCCCGCTTCCTGACCGCGGCGGACGGGATGGGCTTTTCCTATCATATGAACTGGGTCAGCGCGGGCTCGGTCGCCAACCTCTGGTACAAGCACCATTGGGAGGCCAATTACATCATCTCGGGCAAGGGCAAGCTGACCGACAAGACGACCGGCGAGACCTGGGAGTTCGGCCCCGGCACGCTCTACAACGTCGGCCCCAACGATTCGCATATCTTCGAATGCACCGCCGACGAGCACCATTGCAGCGTCTTCTGCCCGCCCCTGACCGGCAAGGAGGTCCACGATTCGGACGGCGCCTATTCGCCGAGCGGCCCGATTCCCCAGACGAAGCGCCGCATGTTCGTCCTCCGTGCCGACGAGCTGCGCAAGGCAGGCAAGGAGATCACCGCCGCCAACGGCCAGGCCAAGACGATCCGGATGGTGACGGCGACGGACAAGATGGGCTTCAGCTTCTCCGACGTCCATTTCGACAAGGGCGCGGTCGCCAACCTCTGGTACAAGAATCACTGGGAGAGCAACCATATCCTCTCCGGCAGCGGCACGGTCGAGGATGTGACCACCGGCGAATCCTGGCCCCTGGAGCCCGGCATGATCTATTGCGTCGGCCCCAAGGACCGCCACCGCGTGACCGCCAAGACTCCCATCCATCTGCTGAGCGTGTTCTGTCCGCCGCTGAAGGGCGACGAGCAGCATGACGCGGACGGCGCGCTGGCCCCCAGCGGCCCCGTCCCGCCGGGCCCGCCAGGCTACTGACCGGCGGCACGATGTTCGCCCGGACCCTCGACGACGCAAAAGCCGTCGGCAATGTCGTGAAGGTGAACAACGGCACCGGGCGCTCGGCCCGCTACATCACGGCGGTCGACGGCATGGGCTTCTCCTACCATCTCAACTGGATCGCCGGCGGCGGATCGACCGAGCTCTGGTACAAGAACCACTGGGAAGCCAACTACATCATCGAGGGCACCGGCAAGGTCACCGACCTGACGACGGGCGAGAGCTGGGCGCTCGCGCCGGGCAGCCTCTACAATGTCGGGCCGAACGACCGGCACCTCTTCGAGGTCGATGTGGATGAGCGCCATGCCAGCATCTTCTGCCCGGCCCTGGTCGGCAGGGAGACCCATGATGCGGACGGCGCCTATTCCGCGAGTGGCCCCGTGCCGCGGACGAAAAAGCGCATGTTCGTGCGCCGCGCCGACGAGTTGCGCGCCGCGGGCAAGGAAATGGTCGTCGCCAACGGCCAGGCGCGCACGATCCGCATGCTCACCGCCGCCGACGAGATGGGTTTCAGCTTTTCAGACGTCCATTTCGACAAGGGTGCCTCGACCGTGCTCTGGTACAAGAACCACTGGGAGGCGAACCATATCGTCGAGGGGAGTTGCCGGGTCGAGGACCTCAACACCGGCGAATCCTGGACCGTCGAGCCGGGCATGCTCTACAACGTCGGCCCCAAGGATCGGCATCGGGTCACTGCCCTGACCGATCTCCACTATCTCAGCGTCTTCTGCCCGGCCCTGCGCGGCGACGAGCAGCACGACGCCGACGGCGCGCTCGAAGCCTCCGGCCCCGTCCCGCCGGGCCCAGCGGGCTACTGACGAGAGGCACGATGTTCATCCGCAGATTGGACGAAGTGAAGGCCGCGGGGCGGGTCCTCAGCCTGGTCGGCGACACCATCCGCTCGGCCCGCTTCCTGACCGCCGCCGACGGCATGGGCTTTTCCTACAATATCAACTGGGTCGACGGCGGCTCGGCGGCGCATCTCTGGTTCAAGCACCATAACGAGGCCAACTACATCATTTCCGGCCAGGGCCGCGTGACCGACAAGACGAGCGGCCAAGTCTGGGAGTTCGGACCGGGCAGCCTCTACAATGTCGGCCCCAACGACCGGCATATCTTCGAATGCCTCACGGACGAGCACCATATCAGCGTCTTCTGCCCGGCCCTGACCGGCATGGAATCCCATGACGCCGACGGCGCCTATTCGCCCAGCGGACCGATTCCCGTGACCGACCGGCGCATGTTCGTGCGCAGCGCCGACGAGATGCGCGCGGCCGGCAAGGAACTCACCCAGGCGGGCGGCGCGGCCCGCTCCCTCCGCATGCTGACGGCCGCGGACGAGATGGGCTTCACCCTCTGCGACGTCCATATCGATGCGGGCGCGGCGATCGACCATTGGTACAAACACCATTGGGAGGCCAACCATGTCCTCTCGGGCAGCGGCCGAGTCGAGGATCTGACGACGGGCGAGGCCTGGGACCTCGAACCCGGCATGCTCTATTGCGTCGGCCCCAAGGACCGCCACCGGATCACCGCCGAGACCGATATCCATCAGCTCAGCGTCTTCTGTCCGGCCCTGCGCGGCGACGAGAAGCACGACGAGGACGGCTCCCTGACCCCCAGCGGCCCGGTGCCGCCGGGTCCGTCCGGCGTCTAGACGAGGACAGCATGTTCGTACGGACCCTCCAAAGCCTCGAAGCCGACGGCAAGGTCAAGATCCTGGGCGGCGGCAAGGCGCGCGCGGCGCGTTATGTGACGGCCGCCGACGGCATGGGCTTTTCCCTCTCCGACAACATCATTGGCGCGGGTATGGAGTTCCCCCTCTGGTACAAGCACCACTGGGAGGCCAACTATGTCGTCTCGGGCGGCGGCACGGTGACGGAGGTGGCCACCGGAAAAACCTGGGACTTCGCCCCCGGCATGCTCTATACGGTCGGCCCGAACGACCGCCATGTCATCCGGGCAAGCAGTGAGCTGCGCATCGTCAGCATCTTCTGCCCAGCCCTGGCGGGCGACGAGACCCACGATCCGGATGGCGCCTATCCGGCGACCGGCCCCGTGCCGCAGACGAAGAGGACGATGTTCGTGAAGACCGTCGAAGGCATGCGCGAGGACGGCCTGGAAAAGGTTGTTGCCGGCGGCTCCGCCCGCACCCTGCGCATGCTGCTGAAGGCCGACGAAACCGGCTTCACCCTGTCCGATGTCAGCCTCGCGGCCAGCAACCGCAACGTCCTCTGGTACAAGCACCACTGGGAAACCAACCATATCCTTTCGGGCAAAGGCACGGTGACCGATCTGTCCAGCGGCGAGGTCTGGCCGCTCGAGGACGGTACGGCCTACAATGTCGGCCCCGAGGACAGGCACAGCATGCATGCCGAGACGGAGTTGCACCTCCTGAGCGTCTTCTGCCCCGCCCTCGCCGGCGACGAGCAGCATGACGAAGCGGGCACGATTCCGGCCAGCGGCCCGACGCCGCCCGGCCCGCTTCGGTCCTGACGCAAGACCAGACGAACAGGATTCGACGACATCATGGCGATGAGTGACGCGCCGGCGGAACCGCCGGACAGATGCGAAATCGCGGTCGTGGGGGGCGGTATCGCCGGCCTCTCGACGGCCCTGTTCCTGGCCCGTGCCGGGCGCGACGTCGTGCTCCTCGACAAGGGCTCGCCCTGGGGCGATTCCTCGGGCGCGAATGCAGGCACCCTGTCGCTCCAGGTCAAGCGCACGGAGATGTTCGAGATGGGCTCGACCAGCATCGGCCTCTGGGCCGCCTTCGGGACGGAGATGGGCATCGATGTCGGCTTCCATCAGCCGGGCGGGTTGCGTGTCGCGGAGAGTGACGAGCAGATCGCCTTCCTGCGCGAATACGGCGCCGAACAGGAGGCCGTGGGCTTCGAGTTCGAATGGCTCGAAGGCAATCAGCTGCACGATCTCGCCCCCTGGCTCGGCCCCGAAGTGCGCGCCGCGACATTCTGTGCGGCCGATGGCTATGCCAGCCCGCTGATCGCGGGACCGTCCCTGATTGCCGGCGCGCGCAAGGCCGGCGTGCGCGTGATCTCGAATGCCGAAGTGACCGGGGCGCGGACCGCCAAGGGCGGCTACCGGTTGAGCATCGGCCGCCGCAGCCTGGAATGCGAATATCTGGCTATCGCGGCGGGCGGCCATTCGACCAAGATCGCCGCCAGCCTCGGAGTCCGCCTGCCCCTCTGGGTCGATTGCAACATGCTGACCGTCACCGAGCCAGCGCCGCGCATTATGGACAAGGTCGTGACCCATATCGGCGGCATCATGTCCCTCAAGCAGCATGTCAACGGCACGGTGCTGATCGGCGGCGGCTGGCAGGGCCGCGGCAAGTTCAGCCGCCAGACCCGCGAGATCGATCCCCTGGCCTGGGTTCAGAATGTCGGCCTGGGCGCCCGTATCGCGCCGGACCTGAAAACCCTGCGGGTGAACCGGGCCTGGGCCGGCTACGAGGCCGTGACCATCGACGCCCTGCCCCTGCTCGGGCGCCTGCCCGGTCTCGAAAACGCCTATGTCGCCGCCGGCGCGCGTGGCGGCTTCCATATGGGCCCGGGCCAGGGGCTCGTCCTCTCGCAACTGATCCTGGAAGGCGAAACGGGCCTCGACATCTCCCGCTTCGATCCCGCACGGTTCCCGCAATGAGCAAAACCGATTTCGACCGCCGCATCGCCACCGGCCTGGACCGGGGCGAAGCCTTCACCTTCACCTTCGACGGCATGGCGGTGACGGCCTATCCCGGCGAATCCGTCGCCGCGGCCCTGATCGCCCATGGCCGGCGCAAATTCCGCGAGACCCTGAAGCGCGACATGCCGCGCGGCCTCTATTGCGGCATGGGCGTGTGCTGGGAATGCATCATGGTGATCGACGGCCGCGCCGCCGTTCGCGCCTGCATGACTGTGGCCGAGCCCGGCATGAAGGTCGAAACGCAGCACGGCCTCGGCCCCTCGCCCAACACGGCGCCGACCGAGGGAAGTGCATCATGAACCAGGCCGATCTCGCCATCGTGGGAGCCGGGCCGACCGGCCTCTCCGCCGCCCTGGTCGCGGCCCGGGCCGGCCTCAAGGTCTGGGTCTTCGACGACAACGCCCTGCCCGGCGGCCAGTATTTCCGCCAGCTTCCCAAGCAGTTCCGCAAGACCCGCAAGACCGTCTACGACAAGGAGCACGGCCGCGCCTCCGAGCTGTTCACGGCGATCCACCATCCCAATGTCACCTATCTGCCCAATGCCACGGTCTGGGAGAATCCGGACCCCGGCATCCTGGCCTTCGCGGCGGGCGAGCGCTCGGGCCGGATCGAGGCCAAGGCCATCCTGATCGCCTGCGGCGCCTCGGATCGCCCGGTGCCCTTCCCCGGCTGGACCCTGCCCGGCGTGGTCACGGCCGGCGGGCTGCAGAACCTGGTCAAGGGCGCACGGGTGGTGCCGGGCGAGCGCGCCGTGGTGGCGGGCAACGGCCCGCTGCTGCTGGTCGTCGCCGCCAACCTGATCCGCGCGGGGGCAACCGTCGCGGCGGTTGCCGAGGCCGCCCCGGCGACCGCTCGCCTGTGGCGCAACCTGCCCCGCCTCCTCCAGGCCCCGGAAATCGTCAAGCTGGCGGTCAACTATCGCGGGTTGATGGCCAAGGCCGGCGTGCCCTATCGCTGCGGCGAAACGGTGATCGAGGCGCGCGGGACGGACGAGCTGGAAGAGGTCGTCCTGGCGCCCATCGACACAAGGGGCCGCCTCGACCGCACCAAGGCCCGGACGGTCGCCTGCGATACCCTGGTTGCCGGCTTCGGCCTCAACCCCAGCATCGAGATGTACCGGCTGCTGGGCTGCGATATGTCCTACAACTCCTATCGCGGCGGCTGGATGCCCAAGCGCTCGGACGATCTGGAAACCAGCATCCCCGGCATCTTCGCGGCGGGCGACGGGGCCGGCATCGGCGGCGTCGAATTCGCCCTGATCGAAGGCAAGCTGGCGGGCACGGTGATTGCCCGCAATTTGGGCGCCTTGGATGAAAGAACAGCCGCGATCCAGGCCGCGCCCCTGCGCTCCCGCCTCGAGCGCTTCCGCAAATTCCGCGTCGGGCTGGAACGGGTCTATGCCCCGCCCTCGACCTGGACCGAGCTGGCGACCGACGACACCATCGTCTGCCGCTGCGAGGATGTCAGCCTGGGCGAAATCCGCGCGCGCGAGGCCCAGGGCTTCACCAGCGCCTTCGCCATCAAGGGCTCGACCCGGATGAGCATGGGCCGCTGCCAGGGCCGCAACTGCCTGCCGACCCTGGCCGCCCATATCGCCGCCCGCGACGGCATCGCGGTCGAGCAGGTCGCCGTGCCGAGGGGCCGCCCGCCCGCCCGGCTCGTCACCATCGGCGATCTGTTGCAGGAGGATCTGCCCGCGCCCGTCTTCCCCACCGACCCGCATCTGCCGCGCGGCGAGGAAGTGATCTAGATCAAGGCCAACGGCCCATGCGGTCCGTTATGAACAAGGCTGTCCGTCGGGAAGACCGCTTCGCCCCAAGCGAGGCACGCGCGCCCACAAGACGGTGACTTTGGGCGTCCGACTTCCCGGAGGGTGCGTTCCGAGCCCGGAGCGCGATCCAAACCGCAAGGGAAGGAACGCGACAATGGCCATCAAGGAAATCATTCTTCATGTCGGCGACGGCGGGGCCGCGTCCTGCGTAAATCTGGCCGGCGCCATCGCCAAGGCGCATGGCGCGCGCATCACCGCCTTCATCGAAGGCGGCGGCGCGGAAGGCAAGACCGCCGCGATCAAGGATGCCGCGGGCGGGGCGGAGGTCGAGTGCCACAACTTCGACGGCCGCCAGGACGAACTCGTGGTCCACCACTCGCTGCATTGCGACCTGATCGTCATCTCCCAGGCCCATGCCGACCTGGCGAGCGAGTTGATCATCGGCTCCGGGCGGCCGGTTGTGGTCGTGCCCATCGCGGGCAAATTCGCCTCGATCGGCAAGAACGTGCTGGTCGGCTGGGACGGCACCCGCGAGGCTTCCCGCGCGACCCACGACGCTCTGCCCCTCATCGCGCAGGGAGCCCGGGTGAAGCTCTATCACATCAATCCGCGGGACGCCGGCAAGAACCCGGCGACGGCGGTCGCCACCCATCTCGCCCGCCACGGCATCAAGGCCCAAGCGGACCACACCTATTCCAAGATTCCCGCGTCGGAGACCGCCCTGTTCGGTGCCCGTTCCCTCAAGGTCGGCGATCTGCTGCTCTCGGCGGCGGCCGATATGGGTGCGGATCTTCTGGTGATGGGCGGCTACAGCCATTCGCGCACACGCGAAATGATGACCGGCGGCGTCACCCGCTCTATCCTCCAGCACATGACGATCCCGGTGCTGATGTCACACTAGGACGGTGCGAGAAAAGGCTCTCGGCGAGGCCGAACCCCTCACCCTCCCACGCTTGACGGCGCGGGCCCCTCCCTCTCCCTATGGGAGAGGGATTCCGGTGTCAGGGGATTATTTGGGCTGATCGGCCTTACTTCGCGCCGGCCTTGGGGACCACGAGACCGTCCAGGGCCAGGCAACCGTCGGGGGCGACACGCAGGGGATTGACGTCCAGTTCCGCGATGCCCGACCCCAGGCTTGCGGCCAGGACCGACAATCGCGCGGCGGCATCGGCCAAGGCATCGACATCCGCCTTGGGCCGGCCGCGCGCGCCGTCCAACATGGGGCGGATGCGCAGGCTGTCGATCGCCGCCAGAGCCTCGGCCCGGCCGAAGGGCGGCAGGAGCAGGCGCCGGTCGCCCGGCAGTTCCATGAAGATACCGCCGGCCGCGATCATGACCAGCGGGCCGAATTGCGGATCGTCGATCACGCCGAGGGCCATCTCGACGGCATCGGCGCCCGCCGCCATGGGCGAGACGACGACCCGGGGCCCGAGCCGGTTGGCGAGGTCGCTATAGGCCTCGACCACCGCCTGGCGGTTGGTCAGGCCCAGCTTCACCCCGTCCTGATCGGTCTTGTGATGGATGCCCGGCATCGCGGTCTTGAGCACGACGGGATAGCCGAGTTCCTCAACCACCTCCATCACCGTATCCATGCTGTCCGCCGTTTCGCTCGGGCTGACCGGCAGGCCGAAATCGCCAAGCAGGGCCAGGGCCTCCGCCTCGTCGAATTCCGCCCCGGTGGCGAGGCGCGCGCGCCAGCGTTCCACGATATCGTCGCCGGGTGCGGCGGGCGGCGCATCCGCCTTGCGCGCGGCCCGGTCGCGCTGGGCCAGAAGGGCGCGCGCCGCGACCAGGGCATTGCGCGTGCCCTCGATCACAGGGATGCCCGCGGCCGAGAGATCGGCCAGGATCGCGCCATGCCGGGTCCAGCCGAAATTGGTCGAGAGCATGACCGGCTTGCCGGAGGATTCGAAGGCCGCCTTGCAGGCCTCGGCCCAGACCTCGCTGGTCCGGTCGCCGTCGCGGATGCTCGAATGGACCAGGGCGACGGCTGTGCCGGCGTCCTCGGCCAGGGCGCGGAAGCCCTCGATGAAGGTTTCCTCCCAATTGGCGTTGCCGCCCCAGGCGTCGATCGGATTCTCGGTCGTGAGATCGGGGGTCAGCAAGCCGCGCAGTTTCGTCTGCGTCTCCGCCGTCAGCCCGTGCAGGGGCACGCCAATGCGGTCGGCCAGATCGACTAGAAGCTCGCGTT
>JAQCGR010000138.1 GCA_027619995.1 Pseudomonadota bacterium
CATGAGGCACGGATTCATGGCCAGTCGCCCGACCGCCCGACCGGCAACGCGGTCGGGCGGAGCCAGCCTGTCTGGATCATCGCCGTCGCGCGAGGCCCAACGCCACTCGGCCATGCTCCAGGACTCGTTCCGCAGCGCACCGAAACTCGTGCAACAGGGCGCTATCGGCAGGCCGTGACCGAGGCTATTGTGCCGCGCTTGGCTCGACGAGTGGGATGCCCACTCGGCCAGTCAGGAACGCCCGAAACGATTCCCCTCCCATCGCAAGAAAGCTCGGCAAGGAACGACCATGGCCAAAGCGAAGATCACGACCGCCGGCGACGGCAAGGCGAAGACCGACACCCCGGCAGCGAAAAGCGAAGACGTCAAGGACGTCAAGGACGTCAAGGATGCCAAGACGGCCGACAGCCCGGCGCCGGCCGCGGGCGAAGTCGCCACCACGGAAGCGGCGAGCGATCCCGCTGCCGGCTATACCCGGGGTGAGAATCAAAAGCCGATCAGCCGGGCTTACAAGAGCAATTGGGACGATATCTTCGGCAAGAAGAAGCGCGGCACCCGCTGATCCGCAGTTCTTTTCAAGTGCAAGATACCGGCCTGGGCGCGCAACACGGCTCTATCGACCGGCCGATCCCGAGCCTACTATGGCGAGTGAGGGGCGACGGTCGGAGCTGGCGGCGCGATACGCGGAGAGTCGGCTGATCGACGTCCAATTGCCGGCCGGCCGGCGGGGCTTGAGGGCCCGATCGGAAGAGGGAACCGATGAATCACATGCTGTTCGACCCTGTGTCCTACGAACGGGTACGTCGCCCCGCGATGGAGGCCGAGTCCCTGCCGCCGGGCTGCTACACCGATCCCGATTTCTTCGCGGCCGAGCAGGAGCGGGTGTTTCGCAAGGGCTGGGTCTTCATCGGTCATGCCGACCAGATCGCCGCGCCTGGCGATTTCATGACCGACGAGGTCGGCGGCGCGCCGCTGATTATCGTGCGCGGACGCGACGGCACGATCCGCGCCTTCGCCAATTCCTGCCGCCATCGCGGCTGCCGGGTGGTGACGGGGGAGGGCAATGCCCGGGCCCTGCAATGCGGCTATCACGGCTGGGTCTACGGCCTGGACGGAGTGCTCAAGGGCGCGCCGCAGATGGAATACACGACCGGATTCGACAAAGCCGATTACGGTCTCCATCCCGTGCGGCTGGAGACCTGGGGCCGGCTGCTCTTCATCACCCTGGACCCCGAGACCCCGGCGCTCGACGCCTGGATGGGGCCGCTCTGGGACATGCTCGCGCCCTACAGTTTCGACGATATGGTGCTGGCGCGCCGCCGTTCGATCGATCTGCCGTGCAATTGGAAGGTCTATATCGAAAACCTGATGGAGCCCTATCACACGCCGACCATTCATGCCGGCGGCATGGCCGACAAGAACGAGGATCCGGCCGCCGCTGCGATGAGCGGCAACGCCACCTCCGAATTCGGCGGCGGCGGGCCGGAAGCCCCCGTGCAGCTCGACTATGGCGAGAATTTCGGCGCCCTGGTCGCGCGCCACACGGGCAGCCGGGGCCTGCTGCCGGGGCGCGAGCCCTTTCCCGCGATCCCCGGCCTGGATGCCCGCACCCGCGACGGCTCGATATGGTCCTGGGTCTATCCGGCCCTGGCCATGTCCTGCCAGCGCGAGGCCATGTGGTTCAATCGTCTGATCCCGACCGGCCCGGACAGCTGCACACTGGTCCTGGGCTCCTGCTTCCCTTCGGAAACGGTCGCCCGGTCCGATTTCGCCGAGCGGGCGGAGCATTACTACGAACGCCTGGACCGCACGGCGGGCGAGGATGTCGGCATCGTTGGCGAACAGCAGCGCGGCCTGTCCTCGCCCCTCGCCACGCCCGGCCCGGTCTGCCACTTCGAAAAGATCTGCCACCACCACCGAAATTGGATCGCGGATCGGGTTGTTGGCAATTGAATCCCGCCGCGTTCGGCGTATGATTGCGTTGAGCCTCCTGGCCGGAATGCTTACGAATGAGGGAGATTGCAGATGGTTGAGATGTATCGCGGACGCAAGGTCAGCAGTTATATCCGCATGGATGAAGGCACGCAGGAGGACTACGACCTGCTGCACGAATACGCGGAACCGTTCCGCAAAGGCGTCGTGGATCGCCTCCTGGAGCAGATGAAGGCGCTGCACCACACTTTCCCGGGCAACAAGATCGACCGCTACGAGCATTGCCTGCAGACCGCCCAGCGCGCCTATGACGCGGGCGAATGCGAGGAGATCGTGGTCGCCGGCCTGCTGCACGATATCGGCGATAATCTGTCCCCGGACAATCACGCCACGATCGCCGCCGCGATCCTCCGGCCCTATGTGTCCCAGAATGTCCATTGGATGATCGAGCATCACCCGGTTTTCCAGGGCTATTACTTCTTCGCCAAGGTCGGCAAGGACCGGAACATGCGGGACCAGTACAAGGACCATCCGGCCTTCGAACTGGCCGACAGGTTCTGCGGCGTATACGACCAGACGGCCTTCGATCCGGACTATCCGACCGGGACGATGGATTTCTTCGAGCCGATGGTCCGGCGTATTTTCGCGCGCGAGCCCTGGGGCGCCCATCACGAGAGCGAATGGCCCCTCGACTCGGCCCCGGCCAAACAGCAGGCCGCCGCCGAATAGGCAATCCGTTTTCCCGAACCGAGACGAAAGGGCCGCCCCGCCACGGGCGGCCCTTTTCCGTTCGGCCGTTTAGACGACCAGCGGCCTTGCCGTCCCGTCGGATTCTACCTCGAACAGCTTGACGTCGGGCACCGCCGCCAGGGCGTGGAAGAAGGCGCCGGTCGGCACGCAGCCCTCGGGCGCGCGCAGCCCGGTGAAGCCGAGTTCGCCCCGGGCCAGCATCAGGGCGACGATCGCCGAAGGGGCGGTCGTGCCACGCCGCGTCTCGTCCTGGCCTTCGAAGACAAGGCGGGCCGGCGCGCCGCCATTCTCGCCCTCTTTCTCTCCTTCCACTTCGACGCGGATCGCCATCGGGGCGGGCTCCTGCGGAATGTCGAAGCGGTCGCGCCCCTGCTCGGAATTGAGATAGGCGATCAGGGCCTCGAACGGGCTCGTCCCGAGCGCCGGGACGGGCGCGTAGCTGGTCCAGCCCCAGCGCACCATCGCTTCGAGAAAGTCGTTCGCCTCCGGTTGATGGAAACAGCCCTTGGCGGTGACCTCTTCAAGGCCGGGGATGCTGTGGGAGACGGAAACCGGATCGTTGATCCCCGTGCAATAGACCCGGCGTTCGCCCACCGGCGGCAGGAAACGCACGGTTTCGGGCTCGGCGAACGGGCCGGGGTGGACGAGTCGGCCCGCGATGAGCTGCGGGGCCAGGCCGCTGTTGATGCGAAGGAAATGGTGAATCGCGGCGGGATAGGCGATTGAGTAGTTCCAGGAAAAGCGCACGGCGACCCGGCGCGGACGCGCCATGCGCTCGCAGCCCAGTTTGGCCAGCATGCCCGTGATGCCGGGCGCGATGCCGCAGCCGGTCACCATGCCGATTCCGGCCTGTTGCGCCCGCGCGTCCCATTCCGGGTCGAGCAGCAGGAGTTCCGCTGCCTCGTGGTCATCGGCCATGTCGCAATAGGGCACGCCGTTGCGGATCGCCGCTTCGACCACGGGCCGCGCGGTCCGGTGATAGGGGCCGACTGCGTTGAAGATCAGATCGGCGCCGGCGAGAAGCCGATCAAGCACGGTGGGATCGTACAGGTCGACACCGACGCCCTCGCCACCGGTCTTGCGCGCGACACGGCGCGCCCGCTCCGCGTCGAGGTCGCCGGAGACGACGACCGCCACATCGGATGCGGCGGCGATTTCATACGCGACCCCGCGCCCGTGAAAACCGCAGCCCAGAACAACAATACGCATGGCTTCCTCCCAGGTTCCGCCAGCCTTGGTACCGCCGGCCCGGCTTTTCCCATGGGACAGTCAATCCGCGCCTTGACCCGCGGTCAACGGGGCCGCCTTCTCCGCCATGGCAGTTTGTGCTGAAACGCCAGCAGCACGTTTAAGCGCCATGGTGCGATTCGCAACGCCGGAGTCCTATCGCCGATCCGGGAAGCCGCGAAGGCTACGCTTTTAAATTGTATTGTCATGGTCGAAAACCCTGAATTCGACCGCTTGAGACATTTGCGCGGCTCATCCCATAATGCGCATCACAAATTTGTGACAAGGCCCGATCAACGGGTCGAAGATGGACGGGCGCGGGAGAGGGGCAGCCGTATGATGGGCCGGCCCATGCCGAGGCGTTTGACGGAAACCCAGGCCGCCGCCTTTCGCGAGGAAGGCTATGTGGCGCCGGTGCCGGTGCTCGACCCGGTCGAGGTTTCACACTACCTCGCCTGCCTCGCGAATTTCGAAACCCGCCACGGCCGGGTCGACCGGCACAAGCTGCGCACCAAGGCCCATCTTCTCGCACCCTGGATCAACGCGCTGGTGCGTCACGACGCGCTGCTCGACGCGGTCGAGGATGTGCTGGGCCCGAACATCCTGTGCTGGGGCTGCGGCTTCATCATCAAGGAACCGGGCGACGGCGCCTATGTCTCGCTGCATCAGGACGGCTATTACTGGCAATGGGAACCGCATGAGCAGGTGACCGCCTGGCTGGCCCTGACACCGGCGACGCGCGAGAGCGGGGCGATGCGCATGGTGCCTCTGCCGGTCGACCGGCCCGACCCGATCGTCCCCCATGAAGAGAACTGGCAGCCCGACAATCTGCTGATGCGCGGCCAGACGGCCTCGGGCATCGATATCTCGCGCGCCGTCGATGTCGAACTCCAGCCCGGCGAGATGAGCCTGCATCACGAATACACGCCCCATGCCTCGAGCGCGAACCGCGCCGCGCACCGCCGCATCGGCTTTTCGATCCAATACGTCACCCCGCGCATGCGCGAGATCGGCGAGCGGACATCCGCCTCGCTGGTGCGCGGCCGCGACCGCTTCGGCAATTTCGATTCGGAACCCGTGCCGCAGTGCGACTACGACCCCGCGGCCCTCACGGTCTTCGAGGCGCAGCAGGCGCGCTACAAGACGGTGGCGTCGCGCGCGGCGGGGACCATTGCCGATGCCGGATCCGACGACGGGGAGGCGACACCGCCCGCGCTTTCCGCGGGCTAGAAAAGGAGCTGCCCCTGCCCGGCTGGGGGGCCGGGAAGGGGCAGTGACTGCCCGGACGGGGGGAGGGGGATTTTCCCCGTCCGGGTCGTGGGGGGACGGCCAGCCCTCGATCGCATGGGAGGCGACGCTTTGGGGAAGGCGTCGTTGCGGTCAGGGGCCGGCCGTCCCTCGGCAGCCGGTCGCGAAGGGGCTAGGCGACCGGCTTGGCCATCAGATACGCGTCTCCGCGGCGACGGATCAGGGCATGGGGCACGATTCGTCGTGTCTTCGCGATACGAAATCCATTTTGGGCGTAGAGCCGCACGGCCTCGCCGTTCTCGGCGAAGACGATCAGACTGATCTGCGAGCAACCCAGCTTGCGGGCTCTCTTTTCGGCCATGTCCAGCAGACGGCTGCCGATTCCGCGGCCCCGGAAGATGGGGAAGAGGGCGAGTCCGGCGATATAGAAACTGCCCGGGATCTCCAATTCGGCATAGGGCTGCAGCATCGGGTCCGGCGCCTCGGCCACCGCGCCCGCCGGTTGGTCGGCAGGCTCGGCCGCGGGCGGCATGACGAACCCATGCATCATGCCGGCGATCCGGTCCCCGGCTTGGGCGAGCAGGCAGTTCTCGTAGGAAAAGGCGTTGTTCTTTCGCGCGTAACGCGCCGCGCCGATCTCCGGCAGGGAGCGCCCGCCATATTCCGCGCGCAGCAGGCTCCAGACATAGTCCGCGACACCGTCCGAAGAGATGCGGAACAGATCGGCGATGGTCCGCGCGTCATCCTGTCGGGCCGGCCGCATGGTAATGCCGAGCGGCATGGGCGGGCCGGCTTGGGAGAAGCGGGCCTGGGCGAATCGGGCCTGTCCGAAGGCGGTCTCTGCTTGGGCGAGGGTGAGGGTCATATCGGTCCCGGTTGTGGTTCCTGACGATCCCTTTATGACCCCGCTCCGGTCCCCCTGGCTGTGCGCGCTGTCACAGGCCGCAGGTCATTTTGCGAAATATTTGCGGCCTCGCCCTGGACAGGTCGCGAATCAAAAGGCCCCCGCCATCGCGGGGGCCTTTGCATTTCTCTTCATGGCGCCGCGTCGCAAAGCGTGGCGCGTGATCGCACCGGCCGTCGCACGACCGTCCCGCTGGGCCGAAATCGAACGGCTCTGCCGGCCGATCCGTGCAGATTGCGGGTGACACCGTCTATCGTTGTGCTTCTATAGGGCGCCCGCGCAGTGCCGGCCGTCTTTGAGGGAGGATGTTCCATGACCAAGGCACTTTCGGAAACCCAACTCGCCTTCTGGCGAGACCACGGCTATCACCCCGGCAGCCGGGTGATCCCCGCCGCGGACGCCGCCGCCGCCCTGGCCGCGATCGACGACTGGTCGACGCGCACCGGCCGCTCGCCCAAGACCCTGCGCGGCAAAGCGCATCTTCTCCTGAAGGTGCTGTCGGACCTGGTGCGCCATCCGGCCGTGCTCGATGTGATCGAGGATGTGATCGGCCCGGATATCCTCTGCCTCGAATCCGGCTTCTTCTGGAAGGACGCGCGCGATCCGGGCTGGGTCTCCTGGCACCAGGACAACACCTATCTGAAGCTCGACCCGTCCGTCTCGGTCGCCAACTGGCTCGCCCTGACCGACAGTCATGAGGATAACGGGGCCATGCGCGTCATCCCCGGCACCCATGCTCTTGGCACTTTGCCGATCAAGCTGTTCGAGAATGCCGACAACATGCTCAAGATCAGCCGCGAGGTCGATCCGGCCAGCATCGGCAAGACGGTCGATTTCTCCACCGCCGTCTCACTGGAATTGGAGCCGGGGGAGATGAGCCTCCATTCCAACGGCATCATCCATGGCAGCCAGCCCAACAATTCCGACCGCCGCCGCATCGGCTGGGCCTGCGTCTACGCCCCGCCCCATGTCCGCAGCCTGGCCGAAGGCCCGTCCCTCGCCACCCTCTGCCGGGGCGAGGACAAATACCGGAATTTCGAGCACGAACCCGAACCACGCGAAGATTTCGATCCCCTAGCGGTCGCGGCCTATGACAAGGCGATGTCGGGCGCGATGGGGATTTATAAGTCGGCCTAAACCCGACGCTCGATGACGGTCTGCTGCGCCATCGACGCCGGCGACCACAGCCCGCTCAGCCGCTCGAAGAAGGGCAGGGGATCGAGCACCGCTTCCGGCGGATGCGCGCCCGACGGCATGGCGGCCACGGTGCCGTCCAGCATCATCTCGGCGCAGGTCGCCAGCGGGGCGGCGGTGTAACAGCCGGCCGGTTCCGGCTCGGCGTCGAAGCGGGCCGCCAGGGTCGCGCTGACGGTGGCCGGCTGGCCGTCGATCAACCCGGTCATCACGGTGAAGGGCACGACCTTCTTCATGTCGCGCGCGTCGCCGACCCAATGGTCGGGGTCCGCGACGATGGCCTCCAGGAAAGCCCGGGCCGCCTCCTCGCGGCTCGCCTCGCCCGATGCGATCCGCGCGGCCTGGGCGCGGAAAAGGGGGGTCAGCCGGTCGGGCTGGAAGGCGGCGCGGCAGGTCACCGCGCGCAGGCCGGGGATTGAGCGCGGCAAGGTCATCGGTTCCGATCCGCCATAGGGGATGGCCGTCACCGTGCCGCCGCCGGGCAGGGGCAGGGTCATGGCTTCGCCCGGCCCGTCGATCGCGGTCAATTCGCCGTCCCGGAACACGGGCACCCGCCCGCTCGCGCCCTTCAGAATATCGGCGACCGTGGCGGCCGAGCCCGCGCCGATTTTGCCCCCTGGGCCGCCCGCCGCGAGGATCGGATCGATCCAATGCAGCACCCCCTGCACGAAGCAGGACTGCACCGTCTCCACCGACTCGAACCGGGCGGCGAGATGTTTCGCCATCAGATTGGTGCCGCCCGGATTGGCGCCGATGCCAATCACGGCCCGTATCCCGGCCGCCCTGGCCGCCGCGTGTTGGGCCAGCAGGGGCGCGCAGAACTGGCCGCCCGAGGTATCGCAGTAATCCACCCCGGCGCGGATCGCCGCCGCCAGGGTGCCGGCGATAAGATCCGCCGTGCCGCCGGTCGCGTTCACCACCAGGTCGTGTTCGGCCATGAGCGGGAGGAGGGACTCGGGATCGCCGGCATCCACCGCCACGGCCCTTGCCTTGCCTTGGGCCATGCCGCCCAGCCCGGCGGCGAATTCGGCCGCCCGGTCGAGGTTCCGCCCGGCGATGGTCAGAGACCGCACCGCGGCACTGCGCACGAGAAACCGCGCCGCCGGCCGCCCGACATAGCCTGTCCCGCCGAGCAGGAGCACGCGGCCGGTCATCGCGGACCCGGGATCATGGTGCCCAACCCCCACCTCACCCCGACCCTCTCCTCC
>JAQCGR010000139.1 GCA_027619995.1 Pseudomonadota bacterium
CCACAGAATGCCAAAACTACTTCGCCGCAGCCGGATATGACCAAGAGTGATCGGAAAATGCTCTAGATGACAGTTTCTCCTCGTCCTGAGGAGCTCGGGATAGCGAGCGTCTCGAAGGATGATTGGCACAATCCTCTCCCAATGCCGGGCCGTTCGGGGCATCATCTCTCTGTTGGGATCGATCGACACGATGACGAACCGCGCGGGAGCAGACGTTGGCCATGACCCTCACCCGAAAGCAGATCGAACGCTTCCGCGTCGAGGGTTATCTGAGCCCTGTGCGCGTGATGAGCGAGGCGGAAGCCGAGGGCTATCGCCGCCATTACGAAGCCTTCCGCGCGCGCTGGCCCGAGCATGAGAAGAAGCTCAAGACCAAGGCCCATGTGCTGTGCCCCCTGGGTCGAGGACATTGCCCGCCACAAGGGCGCCCTCGACGCCTTCGAGGGGCTGATCGGCCCGGATATCCTCTGCTATTCCATGGCCTTCCGCGCCAAGGGGCCGGACCGGGCGACCCATGCCGGTTGGCACCAGGACAGCGCCTATAGCAAGATCGAGCCGATCATGGTTCTGGCCGCCCTGGCCCTCTCGCCGGTGACGGTCGAAAACGGCTGCCTGCGCGTCATTCCCGGGAGCCATCTGGGCGGTCTGTTGAACCACGCCGATTCCGAAGATCCCAATTCGATCCTGGCGCGCGGCCAGTCGATCATCGATCCGATCGATGAGAGCAAGGCCGTGCCGATGGTTCTCCAGCCCGGCGAGGTCGGGTTCTTCGACTACCGCATCGTCCATGGCTCTGGCCCAAATCTGACCGACGACACCCGTCTGATGCTGCTGGTCGAGATGATGCCCGCCTCGGCGCGCCAGGGAGAGGGGCGGGAGACAGCGCTGCTCGTTCGGGGTGAAGATGCGCCTATAGGAATTTTCTGGCCGATCCCCACGACCTGGGCGAGGCGACGCCGGAGGCCTTGGCGGCCTGGGAGCGGACGGTCGCCATCCGCGCCGGCAATGTTTACCGCGCCGCCACGGTCGAGACGAACGAGGCCTATGCCGGCCGCCGCAAGGCGGTGTGACCTCGCTTTACCGAATGCGCCGCAGCTTTGACTTCCGGCCGATCCTGATCGGCTTGGCGCTGCTCCTCGCGGCTTGCGCGCCCAAGATCGACCATCTCAGCAACGCCCAGATCGTCGACCATTTCGAAACGGTGGCCTTCGGCCGCGAGTTCGCGGTGACATCCGAGTATCTGATCAAATGGACCGAGCCTCTGCGCATTCTGCTGGTCGGCGACGATATCGCCGACCGTCACCGCGCACGGATCGAAACTCATCTCGCCGACCTCACGGCGATCACCGGGCATCCGATCGGTCTGACCGAGAGCGCCGATGAGGCCAATTTGCTACTCGTCGTCACGCGGCGCACCCGCTTCGTGCCCATCCTGACCGAAGCCACGGGCAAGAAGGAGGTCGCCGAAAGAATAGTGCGTTCGATGACGGGGAATGCCTGCATCGGCAGCCTCAGCTCCGCCGAATCGGGCGAGATCCAGGCCGCGGTCGTGCTGATTCCCAATGATGAATACGACGACTTGCTGATGCGAGCCTGCATCGTCGAGGAACTGACCCAGTCGCTGGGCCTCCTGAACGATTCGGACGAATTGTCGCCGTCGATCTTCAACGACACCAGCCGCTTCATCGATTTGACCGAACACGACCGCCTGCTCCTGCGCATTCTCTACGCTCCCGAATTGAAGCCAGGGATGAGTCCGGAGGCAGCGCGGGCGGCCGCAGCGGTCGTGCTCGCCCGGTTGCGGCCCGGCGGCTGATCCGCCGGGGAAACCGCGCCTCGTTTCTTTACTTATGTGAATGTCGGGCCGCTCAGATCGCGGCCAAATGCCTTCCGACGACAGAGACAAATGAAAGTCGGGAGAATCGAGCCATGTCCGAGAAACAGCCGTTCAAGAGCGATATCGAGGCGATCCGACGGCGCGCGCGGGACAAGATGATGGACGGCGCCGTGACCGGCGCCTATCTCGCCGACCGCGAGCAGGTCATCGACGTTCTGCAGGAAATTCTGGCGACGGAGATCGTCTGCACCCTGCGCTACAAGAATCACTATTTCATGGCCGAGGGCATTTATGCCGAGCCGGTCGCGGCCGAGTTCAAGGAGCATGCCGATCAGGAACAGGCCCATGCCGACCGTGTGGCCCTGCGCATCACCCAGCTTGGCGGCCGGCCCAACCTGAATCCCGAGGGCATGCAGTCGCGCGCTCATGCCGAATATGTCGAGGCCGACACCTTGAAGGGCATGATCGTCGAGAATCTCGTGGCCGAACGGATCGCGATCGAAACCTATTCCGAGATTGTCCGCTGGCTGGGCGACGACGACCCGACCACCACCCGCCTGATCCGCGACATTCTCGAGGAAGAGGAAGAACATGCCGACGACATGGCCGGCCTCCTCGAACAGGTCGGGGCCTGACGCCTCGCCGGCGCCTCAGGGGATCGCTTCGACCCCGCCATCGACGGCCAGCACCTCGCCGGTGACGAAGCCGTTGGTCATCAGGTAGATGCCGGCGCGGGCGCATTCCTCCGGGCGGCCAAGGCGGCGGACCGGTTGGCGCTCGCTGTGATAGCGCTCCCATTCGGCCCATTCCTCCGCCGTGCGGATCGCCTGGCCGATGCCCGTGTCGATGATGCCCGGAGAGACGCAATTGACCCGGATTCCGGCGTCTCGGAATTCCCAGGCGAGGGACCGGGTCAGCGCGTCGATGGCGCCGTCGACCGCCCCGCCCATCGTATAACCCGCGATCGGCCGCCGGTTCGCGACCCCGGAATAGAAGGTGATGGAACCGCCCCGACGAATATGGGCGCGCGCCTCGTAGGCTGCCCAGAACGGACCCCAGAACTTGGAATCGAAATAGGCGCGGGCGCCGTCCTCGTCGAGATCCTCCATGCTCATGCGAATGACCTCGGAGCCGGGCAGCGCGAGATGGTCGAAGGGCGCGTGGCGGGCCAGAAAGGCGGCCGTCGCGGTCCGGTCGCGGCCGTCCAGAACTTCGGCCGTCACGGTCGCCTTGGACGCGCGACCGGCGCTTTTTCCCAGGCTCTCGTTGGCCTTGGCGACATTCTCCTGGCTGCGCGAGGCGACCACGACATCGGCCCCCCAGGCCAGCGCCATCTCCGCCGTGGCATAACCGATGCCCTTGGTGCCGCCGATCACGACGACCTTCCTGCCGTCCAGTTCCCCTGCTGCCACGACATTCTCCTCTTGCGCATTTGCCTCGACCCGCCGAGGGCGTATTCTTTCATTCGAATGGCGCGCGGCATAGGGGAAGGCGCGGGTGCCCATAGCTCTCACGGACAAACAAGCGGCGGCTTTCGCGCAGAATGGCTTTACGGGGCCGGTGCCTGCGCTTTCGGCCGAAGAGGCGTCCGCCTGCCTCGCGCGGATCGATGCCTTCGAGGCCGAGACGGGCGAGGAGGCCAGCAAGCGCCTGCGCACAAAGGCCCATCTCCTGCTGCCCTGGATCAACGATCTGGTTCGCCATCCGCGCGTGCTCGATGCGGTCGAGGATGTGCTCGGCGCCGATATCCTGTGCTGGGGCGGCGGCTTCTTCTACAAGCGCGGCGGCGCGGGGTCCTTCGTCTCCTGGCATCAGGACACCTGGTACTGGACCTGGCAGCCCAAGGACGCGGTCACCGTCTGGCTCGCCCTGACCGACGCGACCGAGGAGATGGGTTGCGTCCATTACCTGCCCGGCTCCCATCTCGCGCCCATCACCACGCCGGGCCGACTGGCCAGGGAAGGCAATCTGCTGACGACCAGCCTGGAGGTTTCGGGCGGCGTCGACGAGGCGCGTACCGTGGCGATGCCGCTGGGGGTAGGCCAGCTCAGCCTGCATCACGAACGCACGGTCCATGGCTCCGCCCCCAACCGCACTGACCGGCCGCGGGTCGGCTTCTCGATCCAGTATGTGGCACCCCATTTGGTCCATCAGAAGGGGCCGAAGACCAGCGCGACCCTGGTGCGGGGCGAGGATCGCCACGGCAATTTCCTGCCCGAGCCGGTGCCGACGCGGGATTTCGACCCCCCCGCCATGGCAGCCTTCGAACGCTGCCTCGAGTACTACCGTTCTCCCGATTCGCCCCAGCATCAGGTGAGCTAGCCATGCCCAAGACCCTCAGCCAGGAGCAGGCCGATTTCTTCGCCCGTGAGAACTATCTCGCGCCTGTGCCCGCGATCGCGCCCGAACGGGCGGCGTCGGTGCTGGCCGAGCTCGACGCCTTCGCCGCCCGCACCGGCGAAGACCCGGTCGAGGTCTTCAAGGACAAGCCTCATCTTCTCCTGAAGTCGCTCTCCGACGTCGCGCGCGACCCACATGTCCTCGACGCGGTAGAGGATGTGCTCGGGCCGGATATCCTGTTGATCGAGGCCGGCTTCTTCTGGAAGCTGGGCGGCGATAAGCAATATGCCGCCTGGCACCAGGACGCGACCTATCTGCGCATGGAGCCGCCGCTCTGCGTGACCGCCTGGATTGCCCTGACCGACAGCAAGATCGACAACGGCTGCCTGCGGGTCATCCCGGGCACCCAGCATTCCGAACTGCCCCTGCACATGATCGACGACCCGGACAACTACCTGCGCATGAACCGGGAAATCTCGGTGCCTCTCGCCGCCGAGAGCGCCGTGAATCTGGAACTGGAGCT
This sequence comes from Pseudomonadota bacterium, assembly GCA_027619995.1. Taxonomy (GTDB): domain Bacteria; phylum Pseudomonadota; class Alphaproteobacteria; order CADEGL01; family CADEGL01; genus JABIRQ01. The sequence goes on from JAQCGR010000139.1 coordinate 4,701, forward strand.
GGGCGAGATGTCGTTGCACGGCCGCCTCGTCCATGGCAGCCGGCCGAATCTCTCGGACCGCCGGAGGGTCGGCTACGCGGTCATGTATATCCCGCCTCATGTGACCTTGAACGCCGGGACCATGTCCTCGGCGACCCTGGTGCGAGGCGAGGATCGCTACGGCCATTTCGAGCCCGAGCCGGAGCCGCGCTACGACTGGGACCCGGTGACCGTCGCCTGGTACGAGAAGCAGTCGGGCCAGGGCATGACCGGCACCTATCGCTGGGATTGAGGGTCATACGGAGACCCGGTGCCAGCCCCACCTCACCCTCCCACGCCTCCGGCGCGGGTCCCTCCCTCTCCTCCCCATTTGGGGAGGAGAGGGCCGGGGTGAGGTGGGGCTGGCACTGAATTTGGTTCGTGGGAAATCGTTTATGACTGTGCCGACAAGAGAGGGATATCGATGGACGACCTGAGCGGCCGCAAGGTCGTGGTGATCGGCGGTTCTGCCGGCATCGGCTATGCCAGCGCCGAAATGGCGCTGGATGCGGGGGCCGAGGTCGCGATCGCGGCGCGGGGTGAGGAGCGGCTGAAGGCCGCCGCCGAGCGTCTCTCCGCGAAAGCCGGCCGCGATGTGCCCTGGCAGGTCATCGACATGCGCGAGCGGGCGAATGTCGCGGCCTATCTCGCCGCCGCCGCACCATTCGATCATCTGTTGCTGCCTGGCGCCAATGTCTACCGCACCACCTTCGCCGATCTGGACGAGGAACTGGCGCGCGCCAGTTTCGACGCCAAGATGTGGGCGCCCTTCTTCGCCGCCTATGATGCGCGGCCGCATCTGCGCAAGGGCGGCTCCATCATCTTCTACAGCGGGTTGGCCAACCGCCGGCCCGTGCCCGGCTATGTCGTCGGCGCGATCATCGATGGCGGACTCGACGCCGCGACCCGTTCCCTGGCCTACGAACTCGCGCCCGAGGAATTGCGGGTCAACTGCATCTCGCCCGGCATTATCGAGACCGCCTATGTCGAGCGCATCTCGCCCGAGGTGAAGGACGAGCTGTTCGGCGCCTATGCGAAGAAAGTGCCGGTCGGCCGCGTCGGCCAGGCCGAGGATTGCGCCAAGGCGGCCATGTATCTGATGACCACCGGATTCGTCACGGGTGCGGTCCTGCGCGTCGATGGCGGTATCGAAAGCGCCCCCTGATATGGCTGGGGAGGAAACCGTTCTCGTCACCGGCGCCGCCGGCTGCATCGGGGCCTGGGTGGTGGCAGAGCGGGTCTGCGCCGGGCTGCCAGTCCATGTCTTCGACCTGTCCGAGGATCGGCGCCGTCTGCGCCTGCTGCTCGACGACGAGGCGGCGGCTGCGGTGCCCTGGACCACCGGCGATATCGCCGATTTCGATGCCGTGGAGCGCGTAGTGGGGGAGAGCGGGGCGGCGGTCATCGTCCATCTCGCTGCCTTGCAGGTACCCTTCTGCCGGGTCGACCCGGTGGCCGGCGCGAGAGTCAATGTCGTCGGCCAGGTAAATGTGCTGGAGGCCGCGCGCCGGGCCGGCATTCGCAACACCGTCTATGCCAGTTCGGTCGCGGCCCTCCCAGTCGCGGGTGAACTGCGCCCCTCGACCCTCTACGGCGTCTTCAAGCAGGCGGACGAGGGCGCGGCCGAAATCTATTGGCGCGACTGGGCCGTCGCCTCGGTCGGCCTGCGCCCGCACACGGTCTATGGCCCGGGCCGCGATCAGGGCCTGACCAGCGCCCCGACCAAGGCGATGGTGGCGGCTGCGGCGGGCCTTCCGTTCATGATTCCCTTCGCGGGCCCGCTCCAGTTCCAACATGCCCGCGATGTCGCCCGCCAGTTCCTTGCCTGCGCTGAGGTGACGGTCGCGGGCGCGCCGGTGCTCGATCTGGGCGGCCCGGTCGTGACGGTGGCGGAGATCGTCGCGGCGATCCGCGCGGAAATCCCCGCTGCCGAGATCGCCTGCGAAGGCGATCCGCTGCTTTTCTCGGCCGAGGCCGACGGTGGTCCGCTCGATGCGCTGATCGGCGATATCGGCCGCACCCCGCTGGCCGAAGGAGTGCGCGCCTCGATCGCCGCCTTCCGCGACCTCCTGGCGCGCGATCTGGTTGCGATGGATTAAGCCCGACGCACCAGGGTAAGTCCGGCGCCGGCGAAGATCAGCAGCACGCCGCCGGTGCGGTCGACGAGACGGCCCAGCGGCGCCCGCGCCAGCCGCCCTGCCCGCGCGGCAAGCGCGCCGTAGCCGAGCAGCACGAAGAACTCGAGCACGGCTGAGGTGAGTCCGAAGATCACGATCTGGAGCACCACATCCCCCGCCGGATCGATGAGCTGAGGCAGCAGGGCGACGAAGAAGAGTAGGCTTTTGGGATTGGCGGCCTGTAGGACGAAGCCGCGAACGAAACCGCCCCCGATCTGCGCCCTCCGGGCGGGTGCCGACCGATCCTTCTCCCCGCTGCTCGCGCCCGGGTGCAGCACCGTACATAGGCCGAGCCAGACCAGATAGGCCGCGCCGAGCCATTTGATTGCCGTGAAGAGATCGTGGGACGCGATCAGAAACGCGCCGAGGCTTGTTGCGGACAGGGCGAAGTAGACGGCGTTGGCGCCCAGGATACCGCCCGCACTGCGCATCGCAGCGCCTAGCCCCCATGCCATGCCTTGGGATGTGACCAGCAACACGTCTGGACCGGGCGACAGGCACAGCGCGCCCCCAGTCACCGCGAACAACAGCCAGGTTTCCCAGGTCATTGTCGGATCAACGCGCCGTTACCCGCTCAGGCGAAGCGCAGCAGGGGGCGGATCGCGCGCATGGTCCGGGGGATGAATTGCGGGCGCAGCAGGCGCGGGTCGAAGACCTTCATGCGCCGCACATTCTCGCTCTGGCACATATCGATGAAATCCCGGACGTTCAGATCGATGCCCATCGCGGCATGGCCGGTCGCGGTGAAGGCGCTCGTGCCGGCCGCGCCGCCTTTGGCGCCATCCGTCGAACCGCCGCCCATACCGCCGCGCGCCATTTCGACGCGCGACCAGGCTTTCAGCGCAATGGCTCTGGCCCTGCGGGCAAGAAACTCCGGCCTGCGCCAGGCCGGCCGCCGGGCCGTCTCATAGGCGATCCAATTGGCGAAGAACAGGATATGGCGCGCTTCTTCCTGGATCACCGGTTCGAACACTTCAACCAGATCCTTGGGGAAAAAGCCGGAATCCTGGGCCAGACGGAACAAACCGAAGGCGAAGAAGGAATCGAAACATTCGCCGTAGCCGGTGCTCATGAACGCGGCCACCGGATCAATCGGGACGGGATACCCTGGCTCCGGCGCCAGCGGAATGCCGTAGAAGCGGATCAGATGTTCCAGCACATCCTTGTGCCGCTGCTCCTCGAAAGCGTTGAGCGAAACAGCTTCCTTGAGCAGGGGATCCTGAAGCGAATCGGCGAAGACCTGCATGCGCATCGAGGTCTGGCTCTCCATCCCCACCGCACCCTGCCAGAAGGGCAGGCCGACGAGGCGGGCGAGCGCGTCCGGCTCCAACGCCGGCCAGCTGATGACGGCTGGTTTGTATGGATCGAAACTGTCGAGGAACATTCGGCAGAACAATGTCTTGTGTTCGTCCGATCCGATCGGTACCGGACCGGAATCGGAATATTCCGGCTGTGTTCTCGCGGCCGCTGCTGTGCTGTTGGGCAATCCAGAGTCCCCCCTTTTTTGGACTTTGCACTATCCCGACTATGCGTTTCCCCCGCCGAACTTCTT
>JAQCGR010000140.1 GCA_027619995.1 Pseudomonadota bacterium
CAACGGAATCCCCTATTTCGATTCACGCAGATCGGATGATGCTCTAGCACCCGGCGCACAGCTTCTCCCCCTGCGCCCCTGACCCCCCGTGTCCCGGGTAGCCGGGCTACCGCTATGGATCAAGGTTTCGTGTCGAACCGTCGCCGCGATGGCATTCCGCGATACTCTCCCCTAGGATGTTTCGACACGTCCTTCGGGAGGGGGCGGAGCCATGGCGCATCTGAAAGTTGTCGTCGACCGGGACGACGAGAAGGACCCCGTTCAATCGACTTTGACGCCCAGTCGGGCGCAGCGCGATTGGCTGCGGCGGGGTCTCGAACAGCCGGGCGGAAAACTGCCGCTGTTCGACAAAAACGGAAAGCGGATCGATGCCCGGACGATCCGCCGCTGCCTCGAAGCCGGATGGGCCGAACCCTGGTTTTCCAATCCGATCAAACCCGATTGGCTGGTCTGCAAGCTGACGGAAAACGGCCGTCGCCGCGCCGGCAAACGCTGATTCCTGACGTCACCGGTGCGCGGGAACCGAGACAGCGCGCTTTTGTCTTGATCGCGCGCCGCTTTCCAGGCATTCGGGCTGACGAATTCCCATCTCGCGACCACGCCGCGCGAGCCATCCCGCCCGCCGAGCCGAGTCATGCGTAAGATCCTCCCTTCCGTTTCCGCACTTCTCGCCGGCTATCTCCTCCTGGTCATGGGGCATGGCCTCGTTTCCACCTTGCTCAGCCTGCGCGCGGTGGCCGAGGGCATGTCCACCGGGGTGATCGGCCTGATCGTCTCCGGCTATTACGCCGGCTTCGTCATCGGCACCCTACATGGCGAGCGGGTGATCGCCCGCGCCGGCCATATTCGCGCCTTCGCGGCATTCGCCGCCCTGGCCTGCATATCGACCCTGGCCCTGCCGATCTTCGTCGACGCGGCCGCCTGGATCGTCATGCGCCTGCTCGCGGGCTATGCCCTGGCCGGCCTCTCGATGGTCACGGAAAGCTGGATGAACGCCGCCGCCTCCAACGAGAACCGCGGTCAGGTGCTCTCGCTCTACGGCCTCACGGTCTATCTCGGCATCGGGTTGGGTCAGTATCTACTGGTGCTCGATTCCGTCGAAGGCTTCGCCCTGTTCAGCCTGGCCGCCGCACTCTTCGCCTTTTCCCTGATACCGGTCGCCATGACCCGTGCCGTTTCGCCCGGCGGCGAGGACACCTCGCGCTTCGGCTTCCGCGCGCTGTGGAAACTCTCGCCCCTTGGAATCGTGGGTTGCCTCGCCTCCGGCCTCATCGTGGGCGGGTTTTCCGGCATGGCGCCTGTCTTCGGCAGGGAAATCGGCCTCGACAATGCCAGTATCGCGACCTTCATCGCGGCGGCATTGCTCGGCGGCTTCGTCCTGCAATATCCACTCGGCCGCCTGTCCGACCATATGGACCGGCGCTGGGTCATCACGATCAGCGGTATCGGCATTGGCCTGTCCAGCATCGCAATGGCGAGCCTCGCCGGCAGCGACGAATGGACCCTGGCGGCGCTGTCTTTCGTCTTCGGCGGATTTGCCTATACCCTCTATAGCTTGAGCATCGCCCATGCTAACGACTTCATCGCCACCTCGGACCTCGTGAAGGCCTCGGGCGGGCTGCTGCTCGCCTTCGGCATCGGCGCAGCCATCGGCCCCTTCGCGGCTTCGCTCTTCATGGGCGCCTTGGCGTCGAGCGGACTGTTTGTTTACACGGCGGTCGCGGCCGGGCTCTGCACGGCATTCGCACTTTGGCGCATGAGCGCACGTCCCGCCCTCGCGGCCGAGGACCGCGAGCCCTTCGTCGCCATGCCGCAAAGCACCGCCATGGCCTACCAACTCGACCCGCGCGGCGAGCCCGATGTCGAGGACGGTCCGGCGTCGGAGACCGACACCCGCCCTTCGACCGCCAACTGAGGAAGACGCCTTGTCGCCGCGCATAGCCAATATCGCCCCCATCATCATCGGCATGGCCGTCGTCCAGCTGGGCACCGGCCTGCTGACCACAATCACTGGCCTGCGCATGGTCAGCGAAGGCTTCTCGACCGAGGTCGCTGGCATCGTCATGTCCTGCTATTTCGCGGGCCAGTTCCTCGGCGCGCGTATCGGCCCGAGAATGATCGAGCGTGTCGGCCATATCCGGATCTTCGCGGCCGGCGCTTCGGTGCTCGCCGCCACCGCTCTCGGCCAGGTCCTGTTCGTCTTCGCGCCGGTCTGGGCGCTCCTGCGCGGGCTGACCGGCGCCTCGATGGCCGGCCTGATCATGGTCAGCGAGAGCTGGCTCAACGACAAGGCCGACCGGGCCAGCCGCGGACGCCTGCTGGCCATCTACATGATCTCGATCTACTTCTCGCTGAGCCTGGCCCAGTTCCTGATCAATCTGGGCGATCCGGCGAGTTTCGAGCTGTTCGCCCTCGCCGCCGTGCTGATCTGCCTGGGCGTCCTTCCCGTGACCCTGACGAGCGCCGCCGCCCCGCCGGTCGACGAGCCGTCGCGTTTCGGCTTCCGGCAGATATGGAACGTCTCGCCGCTCGGCGTGACGGGTGTGCTCTGCACCGGCCTCGTCAACGCCTCCTTCTACGGCATGGGACCGATCTTCGCCCAGCAGATCGGGCTCGACACGGCCGGCGTCTCGCTTTTCATGGGCGTGCCGATCCTCGCCGGCCTGCTGATGCAATGGCCGATGGGCTGGCTTTCCGACCGCTTCGACCGCCGCACCGTGCTGACCGGCGTGGTCTTCGCCGTCGCACTGGTCAGCGCCGCCATCGTGCCGGTGGTCGGGGTTTCCTTCCCGGCAGTCCTCGCCTTGGCCACCGTCTATGGCGGCCTTTCGCTGACCATCTATTCCCTGTCGATCAGTCACGCCAACGACTTCATCTCGCCCAAGGATCTGGTCCGCGCCAGTTCGGCCTTCGTCATGATCTACGGCATCGGGGCGAGCTTCGGGCCCTTCGTCGCTTCCACCCTGATGTCGGCGATCGGGCCCGAGGGCCTGTTCATCTACAGCGCCGGCATCAATTTCGGCATCGGCCTCTTCGCGCTGTACCGGATGCGCATGCGCGCGGCCCGGCCCAAGGACGAGCAGGCGCCCTTCGTCGCCGTGCCCCACACCACCCAGGCGGTCAAATCGCTGCATCCGCACGCCGATTGGGATCGCGAGACCGATCCGCCCGCGGAGAGCTCCCCCGCGCCGACGACCCCCGCCGACGGCAAGGGCTGAAGCGAAGCCGGCCGCTCCGCAATATTCCAACGAACCTTAGACAGCCCCTCTCGCAAATCGGCATACTCGCCCCGACCTAGTCGCAAGGAGGGGGCAGCGGATGACCAGCTACATGATCGTTCAGACCTTCGTGTCCGATCCCCACGGGATGGAGGAATACAAGCGCCTGGCCTTCGACGCGGTCCACAAATATGGCGGCAAGTACCTTTCGCGCGGCGGCGCGATGGAACAGATCGAAGGCCAATGGGACGTGCCGCGCGTCGTGCTGCTGGAATTCCCCTCCGCGGCGCGCGCCAGGGAATTCTACAACTCGCCGGACTATGCCGCGGCCCGAAAGGCCCGCGAGGGCAAGGCGCATTTCGTGATGACCCTGCTCGAGTCGACCTGAGCGCGCCATGAGCGGCACGGTCGAACCGGTCGGCTCGACGGCGCGCGACGGCCCGCGCGCGATCCTGCTGTTCACCGTCTCGATGGGCCTGTTCCCGGTCAGCGACACGATCGCCAAGCTGTTGACCATGGACTACCCGGTCGCCCAGGTCGTCTGGGCCCGCTATCTGGTCTTTCTCGCCGTCATCACCCTGCTGATGCTGCGCCAGGCGGAGGGTCGCCGACGCTTTCGCACGCGCCGGCCGGACATACAGATCCTGCGCGGCATCTGCATGGCGGTGGGCGCCTACACCTTCGTCTTCGCGTTGAGCTATATCTCGGTGGTCGACGTCCTGGCGATCCTGTTCCTGTCGCCGTTGATCATGGTGATTCTGTCGATTCCCCTGCTCGGCGAGCAGGTCGGCCCGCACCGCTGGGGCGCGGTGATCGTCGGCTTTCTCGGGGTGCTGATCGTCATGCGTCCTGGCCTGGGGGTGATGCACTGGGCCGGCAGCATGGCCCTGATCGCGGCCGCCACCTCCGCCTTCCAGCAGATCCTGGGCCGCAAGCTCGGCTCGACCGACCATCCGATGACCTCGGTCTTCTATCCCGCCCTCGTCGGCTTCGTCATCGCCTCGGCGGTCGTGCCCTTCGACTGGCGCCCGCCGTCGGGCAATTTCTGGCCACTGATAGGCGTCCTCGGCCTCATCGGCGCGGTCGCCCATTTCGGCGTCATCAAGGCCCTGTCGATGGCCCCCGCATCCATGCTCTCGCCCTTCAACTACGGCCAGATCTTCAGCGGCGCGCTGACCGGCTATCTCGTCTTCGGCCATCTGCCCGATTTCTGGAGCACGGTCGGCATCGCCGTGATCGTGGCCAGCGGCCTTTACATCTATTGGCGCGAACGCCTGCTGAGTCGCCGCGCCGCCGGCTCCCTCTAGGTCTCCGATCGGACTGGACAGACCCGCGCTCCGCCCCATACCGTCCCGCCACCTGGAGGGGGGAGACATCATGACCGACGAGCGTGCGAACAACCTGCGGCTTGTGCCGTCGCCGGACGAGGTCCGGCGCCTGACCGAGGCCCGGCCGCTGCCGGACAGCATCGGCGATTTCATCCGCGAGCGAGCCGCCGCGCTGGGCGAAAGGCGGGCCTGGAATTTCTTCACCGAAGGCGAGGAAATCACCTATGCCGGCCTGGACCGGGAGACGGATCGCATCGCGGCCGGCCTGCTGGCGCTCGGCGTCGCCGGGCCGGGGGTGCATGTCGGCATCATGCTGTCGAACCGCGCGGAATGGCCTCTGACCTGGCTGGCCCTGATGAAACTGGGCGCGGTCGTCGTGCCCATCAACATCGCCTATACCGCGCGCGAGGTCGGCTACATCGTCGACAATGCCGATGTCGCGGCGATCGTGCTGGGCGAGGAGCACCTGCCCATCCTTGCCGCCGTCGACGGGACACGGCCGCCGCCCTGCCGCACCGTCGTGGTCGGCGCCGCGCCCGAGGGCTTCGTCCCCTGGACCGGCCTGCGCGAGGCGGCGCCGGACGGCCCCTTCGTCGCGCCCGTCGAGATCGCGCCGGACCGCCTCGCCACGATCCAATACACCTCCGGCACCACGGGTTTTCCCAAGGGCGTCATGCTCGATCATCGCCACTGGCTGATCGGCTCGCAGAACGCGGTCATGGAGGCGCTGTTTCTGGGCATCGAGCGGATGCTCCTATGCCACGCCTTCCACTACATGGCCGGCCAGCATTTCCTGCTCTCCGGCTTTCACCTGGGCGCCGACGTCGCCGTCGCGCCCCGCCTGTCGATCCGCAACTGGATGACCTGGGCGCGCGAGCACCGCGCCCAATACGGCCTCGTCACCGGACCGCTGCTCAATCAGGCGCCGACCGACCGCGACGGCGAGAACGAACTCAAGCTGCTCGTCATTTCCTACGGCTTCACCCCCGCGCGCCACGACGAGATCGAAACCCGATTCGGCTGCCATGTCCGCAACATCTACGGCATGACCGAGAACATGATGTCGGTCCATGTCCCCCTGCACACGCCGATCGAGCGCCAGGGCCCGGGCAGCATCGGCATCCCCGCGCCCTACCGCGAAGTCCGCATCGTCGACGAGCACGGCGCGGATGTGCCGGACGGCACGCCGGGCGAGATCGTCAGCCGCGGCCCCGGCCATGCCCGGGGCTACTACAAGAATCCCGAGGCGACGGCGGCGACCTTCCGCGACAATTGGTTGCACAGCGGCGATCGCGGGTTGCGCGACGCCGGCGGCTGGCACCAGTTTCTTGGGCGCATGAAGGATGTGATCCGCCGTTCGCACGAGAATATCTCGGCCATCGAGGTCGAATCGGTGCTGGTCGCGATGGACGGGATCGAGCGCGCCGCCTGCATCGCCGTGCCCGACGACAAGCGCGGCGACGAGGTGAAGGCCTATCTCGTGCTCAAGGCCGGCTTCACGCCGGAGACGGTGCCCCCCGCCGTCGTGCTGGCCCATTGCGAGGCCAATCTCGCGCCCTTCAAGATCCCGCGCTTCCTGACCTATCGCGAGGAATTGCCGACGACCGCCTCGGACAAGGTCGAGAAACACAAGCTGATCGCCGAAGCCAAGGACCTGCGCGCCGGCTCCTACGACCGCGAGGCAGACGCCTGGGTGTAGAGACAGGCGAGGCCCTTCACCCATTGCGTCATTGCCCGGCGCAGCCCGGGCAATCCAGCGGCCCGGCAGTCTGGATGCCCCGGGCTTCGCCGGGGCATGACGGTTTGGAAAGCAGCCCCTACCAATCGTTGCGCAGGGCGCGCAGCTTGACGAAGACCTGTTTGGGGGTCGGCGCGTCGGGCAGATCGGGGAAGGCCTCGCGCAGCCGCGCGATCACCGTCGGACTGTGCAGGCGGAAGAAGGTGTTGATTTCCTTCTCCAGGGCCAGGGTCGTCACGATCGGCCTGTGCGGGTCCTGGGCCTCCGCCGCCGGCAGCATCTCGCGCGCTTTCGCATTGTCCGGCTCGCGGTCCAGGGTGAAGCCGACATTGTTCGCGATATAGTCGTGCCCCGGATAGATCAATGTCTCGTCCGGCAGGCGGGCGAGTTGGCCGGCGAAGGTGTCGTAGAGTTCCTCCGGATGGCCGCCGTGATGGCAGTTCCCCGCGCCCGCGTTGAACAATGTGTCGCCGCAGATCAGCGCCGGTTGATCCGTGCGCGAGAGCAGGCAGATATGGCTCATCGTATGGCCCGGCGTGTCCAGCGCCTCGAGATCGACGGTGCGACCGACCTTGACCACGTCGCCGGCCGATAAGCCGGTATCGATTCCCGGAATCGAATTCCGCGCCCCGCGATGGGCCAGCAGCTTGGCGCCGGTCGCCGCGATCACCGCATCGTTGCCGCCGGTATGATCGGCATGTTCATGGGTGTTGAGGACCTGGGTGATCGTCCAGCCCTTCTCCTTGGCCCGGGCGAGCACGAGGTCGGAGGCCAGGGGGTCGATGGCCAGCGCCTCGCCCGTCTCCGGGCAAACGATCAGATAGTTGAAATTGCGATAGGCGTTGTCGGTATAGAGCTGTTCGACGATCACGGCGCTGTCCTCCTTGCCCTCGCGATTCCGATTCGCGAAAGGGTCGAAAGAGACTATCCGAAGCCCCGCGCGCCGATAACCCCGCGCCCTGATCCTCGCGCGGTTATTTCTCGCATGGTCGGGGCTCGGCCTACCGTCTGCGCCGCCCCCTTCCCGAGACCAAGGTCCCGGTCTGCCGCGTCAACTGGCCTCCACCGGACCGGTGTTGTTGTCGCCCCGCGGCGCACTGCCGCGGCCGCTCAGCGCCTCGCCGAGTCCCGCCAGGCTGTCGATATGGTCGCAGAGGACCTTCACCACGACCAGGATCGGCACCGCCATCAAGGCCCCGGGCACGCCCCAGATCCAGGCCCAGAAGGCGACGGCGAGGAAGATGATGACCGGATTCATGGTCAACCTGCGGCCCAGAATTCCCGGCGTGACGAACTGGGATTCGATGATATTGGCCGTGGCGTAGACCGCCGGCCCCAGCGCCGCATATGACAATTCGTCAAAGGTGACGACGCCGATCACGGCCAGGATGGCGATTCCGATCAGCGCGCCGAGATAGGGGATGTAGTTGAGCAGGATGGCCATCGCGCCCCAGAGAACGGCGTTGGGCATCCCGACGAGATAGAGCCCGGCCCCGACCACGAAGCCGAAGCCGATATTGATCAGGGTGATCGAGAACAGATAGTTCGACACCTCGCGCTCGACCTGGCGCCAGATCGCCACGGTGCGTTTCTTGTCCCGGAACCGGGGCGACACCCGGACCAGCTTCTCCTTCATCATCTCGCCGGAGGCGAGCAGGAAGAAGAGCAGCACGAAGGTCACGGCGAGTTGGGTGCCGACGTCGCGCAGGCTTACGAACAAACGTTCCAACACCCCCGGGCCCCTTGACCACGACCTCCTGCGGCTGCTTGCCGCCTCCGTTGACCGCCGTCGCCTTCTCGACCTGTTCCGAAACCTCCTTTGCCTTTTCGACCGGCTGCTTGATCTCGTCCAACTTGCCCTGCAATTCGACCGCGATCTCGGGCGCCCGCGCCATCCAGTTCGAAACCGGACCGGACAGGGCATAGAAGGCGAGAAAGAACAGGGCGAGCAGGCCGCCGAGGATCAGGCTCGCGGAAACGCCCTCGGGAATGCCCCGCCGCACCCCGAACCGGGTTAGCGGCGAAAACAACAGATAGAGCAGGCTCGCCGCCAGCACCGGCACGAAGAACCCCGCCGCG
>JAQCGR010000141.1 GCA_027619995.1 Pseudomonadota bacterium
AGACCCGCCAGATTTGGTGCCAAGGTCAGGATGAACGAGCCGCATCCAATCGTCCGGCTCGACCGAAGGGGCCGCCGCCAGTACGCCGGCGATCAGCGCCCGCAGCTCTTCCGGCCCCTGTTCCAGACCGGCGGCGCGCAGCAGCGCGGCCAGCCACTCGTCGCCCGCATAGTTTGCGTTTTCCGTCCTCGTTCCGTCCACCGGCACCCCGTCATGTCCTCCGCTTCGTCTGCCGTCGAAGCTAGGCCCCGGCGCAGGACGCGGCAAGCGCGGGCCGGCGGGCTTGGCTCATGCCGCCTCTGCAATGTTGCAATGCAATAATTTTTGCTGCCCCGCCAGAATTTATGTATATATTATGGCTTCCGATGTTGATGGTGGTTGGTTGTGCATCGCAATATTGCGAGCGCATGGCAGCCGTCAGGTTCGTTTCTTCGTCCAATGAGGTGTGCCATGGGCACCATGTTTCGGGCCGCCACGAGCGGCCGAATGGATCAGCGCCGCGCGCAAGCGACGGCCATAGCCCTGATCGGCGCTCTTCATCGCGTGGTCGTCCAGACCGGCGATGCCCTGCTGCGCGAAAAGCGGCGGCGGGCGACGATCGAGGAATTGCGCCGGCTCGACGACTGGGCCCTGAACGATATCGGCCTGACCCGCGATCGGATCAGCGCCGCGGTCGGCGAGATTTACGGCCGCCGGCCCACAGCGAACGAAAACGAGCCGCCGATGGCGGCCTAGTCGGGGACTTCCTCCTCCCCCCCTGTCTCCGACTGGAAGCGGGGCGCCTTCGGGCGCCCCGTTTTCGATTCCGCGCCCCGTTTGCGATTCCGGATAGGCGGGTTCGCCGTCCCGATACAGTCTCGGACCTAGTCAGCGGCGGCGTGGCCCAGGATCGCGGTTCGCCATTCGCCGACCTCGATAGCCTCGCGCAGATCAAGCCCAGCCGCGAGATAGGCCGCATCGAGCCGCGCGCCCTGACCGATCAGCACGCCGGACAGGATGGCGCGCCCGTCCAGTGCGACCAGACCCGCGAGATCGGCCGCCATGCCGACCAGCGGTTCGAGCAGGATATTGGCCAGGACGAGATCGAAGGGCGCCGCCCGGCGCAGCGCCTTGTCCGCCGTGCCATCGCCTTCGGCCACGGCGACCCGATCCGCCACGCCGTTGCGCTGGGCGTTCTCTTCCGCATTGGCGACCGCGGCGGGGTCGTTATCGACCGCCATGATCCGCACCTTGGGCCATAGCTTGGCCGCCGCGACCGCCAGGATCCCCGAACCGCAGCCGAGATCGAGCACCGAGGCGGGCGCGACCGCTATGCGGCCCAAGGCCTCGAGGCAGCCCATGGTGCTGCCATGGGTGCCCGCGCCGAAGGCCGGCCCGGCATCCATCAGCAGCGGGATCGCGCCATCGGGGCGGGGCTCCACGATATGGCTGCCATAGACATAGAAGCGTCCCACGGCGACGGGCGGAAAGGCGGCCCGGTTCTCGGCCAGCCAGTCGCGCGCGGCCAAGGGCTCGACGACCGCCATGGGCGCGGCCAGGCCGAAAGCCTCCGCGACCTCCGCCAGCAAAGCAGCCAGCAGAGACTCGTCCGGACGCTCCCGTGCCAGGGCCTCGATTCGCCAGCCGCCGCCTTCGGCGATCTCGCTGCCCGCGCTGTCCGCCACCGCCAGCAGGCTTTCCTCGAAGGCCTCGCGCGCCGCCTCCGGCACCGTCACGGTGATCCGCCACAACTCCGTCATTCGGGAGCGTTCATTTTGGAGCCGCCGTTTCGATCATGCCTGCGATGCCTTGCCGCCGTGCCATGCCATCGCCAGACTGCCGCGCTAGGCCGCTTGGCCGGCGGGGAGGGTGAGAATGCAACCGAACAGAGGCGAGCGAGCCGCCGCGCCCGCCCGCATACAAGGGCCCCAAGGCGACCGGATGCGGAGCATCGTCTTGATGATGCTCGCCTGGTCGCTTTTCCCGGTGATGGATGCTATCTCCAAATACATCAGCGACGAATACCATGTCTTGCATATCGTATGGGCGCGTCTCGCGTTCCAGGCGCTCGCCACCGTGATCCTGCTGCTCGCCCTCGGCCGTCTGGACGCGTTGCGCTCTGCCGCCCCGCGCCTGCAACTCCTCCGGTCGGGCGGCTTCCTCGCCCATACCGTCCTGTTCGTCTCGGCGATTGTCTTCGTCCCCCTGGCCGAGAGCATCGCGCTCCTGTTCGTCGGCCCCATGCTGGTCGTCGCCCTGTCCGCGGCCCTGCTCCGCGAGAGTGTCGGCCCGGCGCGCTGGCTGACGGTCATGACGGGCTTTCTCGGCGCCATGCTTATCATACGCCCGGGCCTGGGCGCGCTGCACTGGGCCGCCGCCCTGGTCCTGTTGAGCGCATTGTGCTTCGCATTCTACCAAGTCTGGACCCGGGGCCTGAACGCGGTCGATTCGCCGCTCACCACCCTGGCCTATACGCCCGTCGCAGGGCTTCTCGCGCTGAGCCCGCTGATGCCCTTCGTCTGGGTCCCGCCAAGCCCGGAGGATTGGGCCTTGATGGCCCTGATGGGCTCGGTCGGCGCGCTCTCGCATTTCATCCTGATCAAGGCTTTCGAGGCGGCTGAAGCGTCGCTTCTCGCGCCTTTCGCCTATGTCCAGATCGTCAGCGCTACCCTGCTCGGCTTCATCGTGTTCGGCGACCTTCCCGACCGCTGGACGATCACGGGTGCGGCCGTGATCATCGCTGCCAATCTCGCCCTTATCGCCATCGACCGCCGACGCCCCCGACCGGAAGGCGCGACGTGACCCCGGCGGCCTCGCGCCTCGGCCAAGGGGCCAACCCGACCCACGGCATCCTGATGTTCGTCGTCGCGGTCAGCATCTTTCCCATGCTGGATGCGATCGCAAAGACCCTGGCGGCCCAATATCCGGTCGTGCAAATCACCTGGGCGCGCTACGGCTTCCAGACCCTGGCCCTGCTGGCCTATTTCTTCGTCTTCCTGCGCCGCCCCTTCTCGGTGATGCGGACCCGGCGCCTGCGGATGCAGGTGTTGCGCGGGTCGATCATGATCGGCTCGAACATCCTCTTCATCTCCGGCCTCAAATACATGCCGCTGGCCGATGCCACGGCGATCCTCTTCGTCAGCCCCCTGCTCGTCGCACTGATGTCCGTGCCCCTGCTGGGCGAGACGGTCGGGCCCCGGCGCTGGATCGCCATCGGAATCGGCCTGGTCGGGATGCTGATCGTCATCCGCCCCGGCCTGGGCGTCTTCGGCCTGCCCGCGCTCTTCCCCTTTTCCGTCGCCTGCCTCTATGCCGTCTATCAGATCACCACGCGCAGCCTGGCCGCCACGGACCACCCCTATACGACCATCTTCTATACCTCGATCACCGGCCTTCTCGCCGTCTCGGTCGTGGTGCCTTTCGACTGGGTCCCCCCGACGGCGATCGACTGGGGCTGGATGGCGGTCATGGGCGGCATGGGCGTGTTCGGCCATTTCATCCTGATCAAGGCCTTCGACTATGCCGAGGCCTCGGCCCTCGCCCCCTACAACTATTTCCAGATCGTCAGCAGCGTGACCTGCGGCTATCTGGTCTTCGGCGATTTCCCCGATTCCTGGACCTTCCTCGGCGCCGGCGTCATCGTCGCCAGCGGCCTCTATGTCGCCTACCGGGAACGGATGGTGCGAGGCGCGACACAAGACTTGTAACCGGCCGCCGGCAAGCGCATAGGGCAGCCGCAGGGCAGCCACGGGGCACCCCCGACGTCGCAATGCGGAGCCAAGCGCGTATGACCGCCACCCAAACAGCCACGGTCGACCAGAGAGCGACCCTGCGCGGCATCATGGCAATCTGCCTGACCGGCAGCCTGTTCTCCATGGGCGACGTCATGGCGAAATACGTCACCCAGGACTATCCCGTCCTGCTGGCGGTCTGGGCGCGCTACACCGTGCAGATGGTGGTGATGAGCGTGATGTTCCTGCCGCGCCGGCCGCTCGATCTGATCAAGAGCAACCGGCCCTGGCTGCAGATCGCCCGCTCCGGCTCCAATGTCGTCTCGACCTGCCTCTTCATTTACGCCATCGGCTTTCTGCCGATCGCCGAGGCCACGGCCATCGGCTTCGTCTCGCCGCTGATGGTCGTCGCTCTCTCGGTACCGCTTCTGGGCGAAGTCGTGGGCATCCGCCGCTGGACGGCGGTCGGGGTCGGCTTCGCCGGCGCCCTGGTGATGATCCGGCCGGGCTTCGACTCCTTCAACTGGGCCACCCTGCTGATCGTCTTCACGGCCTTCATCTACGCCCTGTTCCAGATCGCGACCCGGATTCTCAGCGCCTATGACAAGCCCAACGTCACGCTGTTCTACACCTCGGCCGTCGGCGTGGTGATGATGAGCATCGTGGTCCCCTTCGTCTGGACCGAGGTGCCGCTCTGGGCCTGGGGCCTGATGGCGGCCCAAGGCGTGCTGGGCGGCCTGGCCCATTATTTCCTGATCAAGGCCTATACCCTGGCGCCGGTCTCGATCGTGGCGCCCTACAACTACACCCAGATCGTGACCTCGGCCGCCCTCGGCTTTTTCGTCTTCGGCGCCTTCCCCGATGCCCTGACCTGGGTCGGCGCGGCCATCGTCATCGGCAGCGGCCTCTACGTCATCTACCGCGAAACCCATCTGATCCGCAGCGGCGCGGCGGCCGAAAGGCGCGCGGCGAAGGCCGACTGAGGGCCGCCTATTTCGGGCCGGAGCGGAGCCAGCGACCCGGCGTCTGCCAGCGGGTCGCGGCCAGCACGAGACCGCCGAAAACCAGGCCCCAGACCGCCGCACTCAGACCGAACACGGACATTCCCGATGCCGTCGTCAGAAAGGTGACGGCGGCGGCTTCGCGGTATTCGGGCTGCTCCAGCGCCGCGGCGGCCGAATTCGCGAGGATGCCGATCAGCGCCACCCCGGCCAGGGTGCCCAGCACCAGGGGCGGCGCCAGGGCGGCGATCCCCGTGATCACGGCCGCGAAAAGCCCGAAGGCGCTATAGAAGGCCCCGGCCATGACCGCCGACCAATAGCGCTGCCGGGGATCGGGATGGGAGTCCACATTGGCGCACATGGCCGCGGTGATCGCCGCGAGACAGGTCGCTGGCGCGCCGAAGGGCGCGCTCAGAACGCTCGCCCCCCCGACCCCGGTCAGGAGCGGCCCCGGCGACGGCGTGTAGCCGAAGCTGCGGAGAATGGCGATGCCGGGAATGTTCTGCGTCGCCATGGTCACGATGAAGAGCGGCAGGCCGATTCCCAGGAGCGCGGACAGCGAAAACTCCGGCGCGATCAGGGCTGGCCGGATCAGGGCATGATCCGGCAGGGGAAGATGAAAATCCGCCGCGAAACCGATGACCAGCAGCGCGGCAAGAACCGCGGCCGGCACGGCGAACAACCGGTTGAACCGGCCGACGACGAACCAGGTCAGCACGATCGGCAGCGCCGTATAGGGCGTCTCGGCCATCGCCTTGAATGGGACGATGCAGAGCGACACCAAAACCCCGGACAGCATCGCCTGGGCCAGCGGCGCGGGGATGCGGGTGGCGAGCCGGCCCAGCGGTCGCCAGAGTCCCGCGACCATCGTCAGCCCGCCGGCAATGAGGAACCCCGCCACCGCGCCCGCGAACCCGCCCTCGACCGGCGCGGTGACCGCCAGCAGGGCGACCCCCGGGGTCGACCAGGCCACGCTGATCGGCTCGCGCTTCCACAGGCTCAGCCCGATCCCCGTCAGGCCCATGGCCAAGGTCGCCGCCATCAGCCCCGAAGCGGCCTGGGCGTCGCTCGCGCCGGTGCTGATCAGGCCCTGAAGCACAATGGGAAAGGAACTGAAGAAGCCCACGATCGCGACGACGAACCCGGTCGAGACGGTCTGCGCGGGCGGGCTGAACTGGCTCACATGAAACTCTCGAAAACGGGCGCGCGATGGAGCCCGACGCTATGCGCCGCGTCCCTCGCTGGTCAAGGCGCGCGCGACGGCCGACAGGCTGTTGGAAAAGCAAGCAGACCCTTCGAGACGGCCCTGCGGGCCTCCTCAGGGTGAGGCCAACATTTTGCGTCTCCTCATCCTGAGGAGCTCGCGTTAGCGAGCGTCTCGAAGGATGATTGGCTCAACACTCCATTTCGATGGCCCGCTAGACCTTCTCCACAAAACTGTCGATGACCTTCTTGATTCCGGCCTTCTCGAAATCGATTTCCAGGCGGGTGCCCTCGACAGCCTTGATCCGGCCATAGCCGAATTTCTGGTGGAAGATGCGCGTCCCGACCTTGAACCGCGCGCCGGCCTCGGCGCTGGTCTCGATCTCCCGGGCCTGGCCCTCGATGAAGGGCGCCGCGTCACGGCGCGGGCCCGATGCGGAACGGGGGCGCCAGCCGCCGAGCTGCGGCCCCGGCCGGGCGGCATAGGTTGCGATGCCCTCCTCCGCCATACCGCCGCCCCGCCCCCCGCCATAGATGCCCGGCTCGCTTTCGCGCTCGACATGATCGGCGGGCAGTTCGTCGACGAAGCGCGAGGGGATCGAGCTCTGCCAGAGATTGTGGATCCGCCGGTTGGCGACGAAGGAGACGATGGCCCGCTTCTTGGCCCGGGTCAGGCCGACATAGGCCAGGCGGCGCTCCTCCTCCAGGGCCGAGATGCCGCCCTCGTCCAGGGCGCGCTGATGGGGGAACAGCCCCTCCTCCCAGCCCGGCAGGAAGACGGTCTCGAATTCCAGCCCCTTGGCGCCATGCAGGGTCATGACATTGACCATCGGCCCGTCGCTGCCCTCGGTCCCCTCCATCACCAGGCTGACATGTTCGAGGAACCCGGTCAGGTTCTCGAACTCTTCCATCGCGTTGACCAGTTCCTTCAGGTTCTCGAGCCGGCCGGGCGCGTCGGGCGATTTGTCGTTCTGCCACATCTCGGTATAGCCGGATTCGTCCAGCATGGTGGCCGTCAGCTCGTCATGGGGCATGGTTTCGACCAGGCTCCGCCAGCGGTCGAAATCCTCCAATAACCCCGAGAGGGCGCGGCGCGCAGCGGGGCGCAGCTCGTCGGTCTCGGTCAGGCGGCGCGCCGCCTCGGTCATGGGGATCCCCATGCCGCGCGATAGCATATGGACCGCGCGCAGGGTCGTGTCGCCCAACCCCCGGCGCGGCTTGTTGACGATACGTTCGAAGGCCAGGTCGTCGGCCGGCTGGGCGATCACCCGCAGATAGGCCAGGGCGTCGCGGATCTCCATCCGCTCGTAGAAACGCGGCCCGCCGATCACCCGATAGGGAATCCCCAGGGTGATGAAGCGTTCCTCGAACTCGCGGGTCTGGAAACCGGCGCGGACCAGGATCGCGATCTGGTCGAGCGAGGTCCCCGCGCGCTGCTGGGCCTCGATCTCGTCGGCCACGAAACGCGCCTCGGCCTCGCCGTCCCACAGCCCGCGCAGGGTGATCAGGTCGCCCGCCTCGCCCGCCGTCCACAGGGTCTTGCCCAGGCGGCCGTCGTTATGGGCGATCAGGCCCGAGGCGGCCGAGAGGATAGTCTGGGTCGAGCGATAGTTCTGTTCGAGTCGAATGGTTTTGGCGCCGGGGAAATCCTTCTCGAAGCGCAGGATGTTGCCGACCTCGGCCCCGCGCCAGGAATAGATCGACTGGTCGTCATCGCCCACGCAGCAGATGTTATGGGTGCCCTGGGCGAGCAGGCGGAGCCAGAGATACTGGCAGACATTGGTGTCCTGATACTCGTCCACCAGGATGTAGCGGAAGCGGCGCTGATACTCGGCCAACACGTCCGGATTCTCGGTGAACAGGGTGATGCAATGCATCAGCAGATCGCCGAAATCGCAGGCGTTCAGGGTCCGGAGCCGTTCCTGATAGGCGGCGTAAAGCTCGATCCCCTTGCCATTGGCGAATTCCGGCACATCCGCGCCGGGCACCTTGTCGGGCCGCAGCCCGCGATCCTTCCAGCGCTGGATCGAGCCCATCATGACCCGGGCGGGCCAGCGCTTCTCGTCGATATCGGCGGCCTGCATGACCTGCTTCAGCAGCCGCACCTGGTCGTCTGTGTCGAGGATCGTGAAATTGGACTTGAGGCCGAGCAGCTCGGCATGGCGGCGCAGTATCCTCACGCAAAGGGCGTGGAAGGTGCCCAGCCACAGCCCCTCGACCGCCTCGCCGACCAGGGCGGAGAGCCGTTCGCGCATCTCGCGCGCCGCCTTGTTAGTGAAGGTCACGGCCAGGATCTGGCTGGGCCAGGCGCGGCGCTGCCACAGGATATGGCCCAGCCGGGTGGTCAGCACCCTGGTCTTGCCCGTGCCCGCCCCGGCCAGCACCAGCACGGGGCCGTCGATCGCCTCCACCGCCTCGCGCTGGACCTCGTTGAGGCCCT
>JAQCGR010000142.1 GCA_027619995.1 Pseudomonadota bacterium
GGTGACATGCCGGGCGGCGGCATCGGGCTCGGAATAGACCGCGATGGTGCGCAGGCCCAAGCGCCGCGCCGTCTCGATCACCCGGCAGGCGATCTCGCCCCGGTTCGCGATCAGGATGCTGTCGAACATCCGCCCTATATCTCCATCATCGGGACGCCGCCATCATTGCACGGCCCAGGCTGGCGGCCGCTTTTCGAGGAAAGCCGACAGGCCTTCCTTGGCCTCGGGCTGCGCCCGCATATAGGCCGCCTCCTCCGCAATCCCGTCCAGGGTGCCATCGCTCATGCGCAGGCCCGCGAGGTCCAGGACCAGCGACTTGGCTGCCGCCATGGCCTTGGGGCCGTTGGCCAGCAAGGTTTCAACCACCGCCTCGACCCGCGCGTCCAGGGCCTCCGCCGCCACGACTTCGTGCAGCAAGCCGATGCGCAGCCCCTCGGCCGCGCCGAACCGCTCGCCCGACAGGGCGTAGCGCCGCGTCTCGCGCGTCCCGATGGCCACGTCTATGACATGGGCGATGGGCGACCAGACGATGCCGAAGCGCACTTCGGTCAGACCGAAGGCGCAATTATCGGCGCCGATGGCAATGTCGCAGGCCGCCGCCATGCCCATGCCACCGCCGTAGCAGGCGCCGGACACGGCCGCGATCGTCGGCTTGGGCAATTCGTTCAGGGCGCGGATCGCCCCCGTGGTGCGGATCGAGAATTCGCGGTTGCGCGCCTCGGTCGCCGCGCCCATCTCCTTGAGGAAGGCGAGATCCGCGCCGCCGCAGAAATGCTTGCCCGTGCCGCGCAGCACGACAATGCGCACGACATCCTCCGCCGCCGCCCGGTTCGCAGCCTCATAGAGGCCGTCGATCACCGCGCCGTCATAGGCATTGGCGCGCTCCGCCCGGTTGATCCGAACGGTCGCCACCCCGCGCCCGTCGATCTCCGTGGTGACAGCCTGTTCAGTCATGGGCGACCCAGCCCGGCTTGCGCTTTTCGAGGAAGGCGGCGACGCCCTCGCGCCCTTCCGGTTCGGTGCGGATGCGCGCGATGCGCTCGGCGGTATCCGCCAGCACAGCATCCGACACGCCGCCTGTCACCCGTTCGATCAGGGCCTTGCCCTGGCGCAGGGCGTTCGGCCCGCCCTTCAGCAACTCGCCCGCAATGCCGTCCAGGGTCGCGTCCAGATCGTCCGGCGCACAGACCGCGTGGACGAGGCCGATGCGCCGCGCCTCGGCCGCGTCGAAACGTTCCGCCGTCAGGAAGTAGCGCCGCGCCTGGCGCGCGCCGATGGCGTTCACGACATAGGGGCCGATGGTCGCCGGGATCAGGCCGAGTCGCACTTCCGACAGGCTGAACTTGGCCGCCTCGGACGCCACCGCGACATCGCAGCAGGCGACCAGGCCGACTCCGCCGCCGAAGGCCGCGCCCTGGACCCGGGCGATGGTCGGCACGGGCATGGTGTCGAGGCGCTGGAGCATCTGGGCCAGGGCCATCGAATCGGCCAAATTCTCGACCTCCGAATAGCCGGCCATCCGCTTCATCCAGTTGAGATCGGCGCCGGCCGAGAAACTCTTGCCCTCCGAGGCCAGCACGACAAGGCGCACCTCCTCGCGCGCCGCGAGATCGTCGAGCACCCGGCGCAGTTCCGCGATCAGCGCATCGTCGAAGGCGTTGTGCACCTCGGGCCGGTTCAGCGTGACCGTCGCCCGGCCGTCGGCCGCGATCGTCGTCTTGATGGTTTCGTCAGCCATATCGTCCTGCATGTCGTGAAACTGTGGCGCGCCTACATCCGGAACACGCCGAAGCGGGTCTTCTCGATCGGCGCGTTGAGGGCGGCGGAGAGGCCCAGGCCGAGCACCATGCGCGTGTCCGCCGGGTCGATCACCCCGTCGTCCCAGAGCCGGGCGCTGGCGTAATAGGGATGACCCTGGCGGTCGTATTGCTCGCGGATCGGCTGCTTGAAATCTTCTTCCTGCGCCGCGCTCCAGCTATCGCCCTTGGCCTCGATATTGTCGCGGGTGACGGTGGCGAGGACGGTCGCCGCCTGCTCGCCGCCCATCACCGAGGTCCGGCTGTTGGGCCAGGTCCAGAGGAAACGCGGGCTGTAGGACCGGCCGCACATGGCGTAGTTCCCCGCGCCGTAGCTGCCGCCGATGATGACCGTGAATTTGGGCACGGCGGCGCAGGCCACGGCCGTCACCATCTTGGCCCCGTCGCGGGCGATGCCCCCGGCCTCGTATTTCTTGCCGACCATGAAGCCCGAGATATTCTGCAGGAAGACCAGCGGAATGCCGCGCTGGGCGCAGAGCTCGATGAAATGGGCGGCCTTCAGCGCGCTCTCGCCGAACAGGATGCCGTTGTTGGCGACGATGCCGACGGGATAGCCGTAGATCCGCGCGAAGCCGCAGACGATCGTCTGGGCGTAGAGCGCCTTGAACTCGTCGAATTCGCTGGCATCGACGATCCGCGCGATCACCTCGCGCACATCATAGGGAATGCGCGAATCGGCCGGCACGATGCCGTAGAGCTCTTCCGCGTCATGTGCCGGCGGCGCGGGATCGCTCAGATCGAGCGAGACAGACTTTTTGCGGTTCAGGTTGCCGACGATGCGGCGGGCCAGGGCCAGGGCGTGCGGATCGTTCTGGGCGTAATGGTCGGTGACGCCCGAGGTCCGGGAATGAACGTCCGCGCCGCCCAGTTCCTCGGCCGTCACGATTTCGCCGGTCGCCGCCTTCACCAGCGGCGGCCCGCCCAGGAATATGGTGCCCTGGTTGCGCACGATCACGGCCTCGTCGGACATGGCCGGCACATAGGCCCCGCCGGCGGTGCAGGAGCCCATGACGACGGCGATCTGCGGAATGCCCGCCGCGCTCAGGGTCGCCTGGTTGTAGAAGATACGGCCGAAATGGTCGCGGTCCGGGAAGACCTCGTCCCAGGTCGGCAGGTTCGCCCCGCCCGAATCGACCAGATAGACGCAGGGCAGGTTGTTCTCGCGCGCGATCTCCTGGGCGCGGACATGCTTCTTCACCGTCATGGGGAAATAGGTGCCGCCCTTGACCGTCGCGTCATTGGCGACGACCACGCATTCCGTCCCGGCGATCCGCCCGACCCCGGTGACGATTCCGGCTGCTGGCACATCCTCGCCATACATCTCATGGGCGGCGAGCTGGGACAGTTCGAGGAAGGGCGTGCCCGGATCAAGCAGCCCGCGCACCCGGTCCCGGGGCAGCAGCTTGCCGCGCGCCAGATGGCGCTCCCGGCTGCGCGCGGGCCCGCCTTCCTTGATCGCGCCGATCTTCTCCTTGAGGTCCTCGACCAGCGCGCGCATCGCCGTCGCATTCTGCTTGAACGCCTTGGAGCGCGGCCGGACGGCGGAGCGAATGCGGGTCATGGCAGACTGCTTCTCCGCGCCCTCACCAGCCGCCGGATTGGAGCCAGCGCTCGATCTCGGGGAACTTGTCGAAGCCCCAGAAGGCTTCGCCCTCGACCATCACAAAGGGCGAGCCGAAGGCACCCGCCGCAATCGCCTTGTCCGTCTCGTCGCGCAACCGATCCTTCACCGCGTCGTCCTTGAGGGCGGCGCGCAATTCATCGTCATCGATGCCAAGGCCGGCGCCGACCTCCGCCACCGCGTCCGGCCGCGACATGTCGCGCCCCTCCATGAAGGCGGCGTCGTAGACCGCGCGGGCGAAGCGGTTGGCCAGGGCCGGGTCGCGGTCGTGCAGCCAATAGAAGGCGCGGCTCGGCGCCACCGCCAGAAAGGGAAACGGATCGGGCAGCTTGAAATCAAAACCCATCGCGCGCGCGGTGCGCTTCAGGTCATGCTTCATGTAGTCGCCCTTGAGCGGCACCTGGATCAGCGGGACCATGCCGGTCTGCTTCATGACGACGCCCATCAGATAAGGCTTCCACGCGACCTCGCGGCCATGCCGCGCGGCCAGGGCATCGATCTCCCGCGCCGCGACATAGCCATAGGGCGAGGAGAATTCGAAATAGAAGGTGATCGGTGCGGGCATCGGTCTGTCCTCAAGTATCGGGGCGGTGCGGCCGGCCGCCATCATAGCCGCACCCTCGCCCACCGGGGAGGCTATCGCAATCCGCCCCCGAAGGAATCAAGAGTGTTTTTCGCCCACCGAACAAACCTTATCTCTCAAACCCTCTCCCTATGGGAGAGGGCTTTTCGACCGGACGCCACCTACTCCGCGCCGATCGCGCGGGCGATGACCATGCGCTGGATATCGCTGGTGCCCTCGTAGATCTTGGTAACCCGGACGTCGCGGTAGAAACGCGCGACCGGATAATCCTCGAGATAGCCGTAGCCGCCATGGATCTGGATGGCGTCCGAGCAGACCTCTTCCGCCATCTCGCTGGCATAGAGCTTTGACATGGAAGCTTCCTTGATGCAGGGCAGGCCGGCATCGCGCAGGGCCGCGGCATGCAGCATCATCTGGCGCGCCACCTCGATCTTCGTCGCCATATCGGCCAGGCGGAAGGCGACGGCCTGATGCTCGAAGATCGCCTTGCCGAAACTCTCGCGCTCCTTGGCATAGGCCAGCGCCGCCTCGTAGGCGCCGCGCGCGATGCCGATGGCCTGGGCCGAGATGCCGATGCGCCCGCCTTCGAGATTGCCCAGGGCGATGCCGTAGCCGCGCCCGCGCACTCCCAGCATCTGGTCGGCCGGCACGCGCACGCCGTCGAAGCTGAGCTGGCTGGCGTCGATATGGCGCTGACCGAGCTTGTTCTCCTTGCGCACGACCGAGAATCCGTCGCTGTCCGTCGGCACCAGAAAGGCGCTGATGCGGTGGCGCTCGGCCTCCGGATCGGTCACGGCGAAGACGATGACCATATCGGCCTCCGCCCCCTGCGTGATGAACTGCTTGGTGCCGTCGATGACCCAGTGGTTGCCGTCGAGCCGGGCCCTTGTCTTGAGGTTCGCCGCGTCGGAGCCGGTATGGGGCTCGGTCAGGCAGAAGCCGCCCAGTGTCTCGCCCCGGGCCATCGGCTTCA
Source organism: Pseudomonadota bacterium (assembly GCA_027619995.1). Classification (GTDB taxonomy): domain Bacteria; phylum Pseudomonadota; class Alphaproteobacteria; order CADEGL01; family CADEGL01; genus JABIRQ01. The sequence goes on from JAQCGR010000142.1 coordinate 4,995, forward strand.
GCCAGCGTTCCTTCTGCTCTTCCGTGCCGAACTGGAGAAGCGGCATGCAGATCACCGAATTCTGCACCGCGACCACCCCGGCGATGCCACCGTCGACGGCGGCAATCTCTTCCACCACCGCACTGAAATCGGCGTGATCGGCGCCCGCGCCGCCCCATTCCTCGGGCACCATCATGCCGAGATAGCCGAGGCGCGCCATCTCGGCCACCGCCTCGCGCGGGAATTCCGCCTTGGCTTCCCATCCCGCGACATGGGGTGCCACCCGGTCGCGGGCGAAGGCGCGCGCCGTCTCGCGAAACATCCGCGTCTGCTCGGACGGAATCACCAGTCGATTCCCGCACCGTCGTAGTTGAAGAAATGCCCGCTCGTCTCCGGGGTCAGGCCGTCTATCACGGCGCGCATGCCGGCCACGCTGTCCTCGGGCGACACCGGCGCCTTGGGGCCGCCCATATCGGTCCGCACATGGCCGGGATGGAGGATCGCCACGAGGATGCCCTGGTCGGCCAGGTCGATCGCGACGCTTTTCATCACCGCGTTCACCCCGGCCTTGCTGGGCCGGTAGATGTAGCGGTGGCCGGAGCTGTTCTGCGCGATGCTGCCGATCCTGCTGGAGACCGTGGCCAGGCGTTTGCCTTCGCCCGCCGCCAGGTTGCCGACGAAGGCCTCGGCCACGGCCAGGGGGCCGATGACATTGACCCGCAGGACCTCGGCCATTGCGTCGTAGTCGGTCGTGCCGAAATCCTGCACGCGCCCGCCGAGGAGGCCGGCATTGTTGATCAGCACATCGATGGGCGTATCGCCGATCGCCTTTCTGGCGGTGCTGATCGAGTCGGGGTCGCCGACATCCATGGCCTGGACCGTCACGTCGCCGGCCAGCTTCTTCAGATCATCCGCCCGCTCCGGATGCCGGCAGGTCGCGATCACCTTCCAGCCCGCAGCCGCGTATTGCCGCGCGAATTCGAGGCCGATGCCCCGGTTCGTGCCCGTCACCATTACCGTCGGCATTTCTTTCTCCCGCAGTCTCGACCTTGCGCTGCCCCCGATTTCCTACCAGGGAATTTCGTGGCCCTTGTGGCTGTAAAACTTGCCGCTGTCCGCCGCCGTCAGCCCGGCGATGAGGGATCGCATATTGCCGACGCTCTCCGCCGGCGTGAGGTCCGCGCCCTTGCCGCCCATGTCCGTCGCGACCCAGCCGGGGCTGATCGCGACGGCGAGGATGCCCTTGTCGTGCAAGTCGATGGACTGGGCCTTGACCACCATATTGAGGGCCGCCTTGGACGGCCCATAGAGATAGCGCCCGCCCGATTGGATCGTGCCGACCGAACCCCAGCCGCTGGAGATGGCGACGGCGGTCTTGACCCCGCCCGCCTCCAGGTTCGGCAACAGGGACTCGACCATGGCCATCGGCCCCAGGACGTTCGAGCGCATGACCGTGTCGAACGCCGCATAGTCCGTGTCACTGAAACTCTGGTTCGGGCCAAGGACGCCGGCGTTGTTGATCAGCAGGTCAATCGCCTCGCCCTTCAGGCCCTTGGCGAGATCGCGCATCGAGACCGGGTCGGTCAGTTCGACCGCCTCGATACGCACCTCGCCCGGCACGGTCTTCAGTGTCTTCGCCGTATCCGGCTTGCGGCAGCAGGCGATCACCTTCCAGCCCGAGGCCGCGTATTGCCGCACGAATTCGAGGCCGATGCCCCGGTTACTTCCGGTCACGAGGACGGTGGGCATGGTCGCCTCCAATAGGCCTCGGCGCCCTGACCCTTCGACAGGCTCAAGGTAAGGCGGGAAGGATCCTCGGGACTCGGCATTTCCTCATGCCGAGCTTGCCGAAGCATGACGGGTGGCGGCCCCTTACATCACCTGGAAATGGGCCGCCTTCGGATTCTTGTTGTTGATCGGCAGGATGTCCTGCGGACAGGCGCTGAAGACGATCACCAGATCCATCTCGGCGCGGAAGACCAGATGGTCGCCGCGCTTGCTGACCGTCGGATACTGGTTGATGACCCCGCCCTCCTCGACCGGCGTGTTCTGCCACAGGTTGAAGGGCGACGGTGTCTCGGACGGGTGATAGCCGGCCTCGATCATCGCCTCCCACATGTTGTCGTTGCAGTTGCGGTGAAAGGTCTTGCAGCCCAGCAACTCGTAACGATACCGGTCGCAGGCCGCCATCATCGTGTCATGCACGCCGGGCGAGGTGTCGGTGGCGAATTTCAGGATCTTGCGGCGCTTGTTGGTGTAGAGGAAATCGCCGGCCTTGGGACGATAGCTCTCCCACATCACCCGGCAATGCTCCATGCTCATGAACTCGCGCAGGTCGTTCGCGTTGAACGCCCAGCAGTCCACGACCTGGGTGCCGTGCGTGTTGATGACTTTGATCGACTGGCCTTTCTTCAGAAAGGTCGCCTTGCCGTGGCGCGCCGGAATCTGAACCTTGCGCGCGACAGCCGCCTTCTTTGCGGCGGGCTTGTTGGCGGCCGGCTTCTTCGCGGCTTTCTTGGCGGTGGCTGCTTTGGCCATGATCCGTTGTCTCCCCGATGCTGAATCCGTGCAGGAGCATAGACCAAGCCGCGCGCCGCTTCGATAGCGCGCGGCGATTGCTTCCGTTCGGAAAAGCGTGAGCTACGAGATCAGGAAATGGGCGTCCTGCGGACCGCTGCCATCGGGGCCGTTCAGCGGAATGACATCCATCGGGCAGGCGCTGAACACGATCACCAGATCCATATCCGCCCGCAGGGTCATGTACTGCCCGGGCTGCGCCTCGGGCGGCCGGAACTCGAACTCGCCCGTCGCGGGATTGGGCACGGTGTTCTGGAACATGTTGAAGGGGCACGGCGTCTCTGGCAGGTCCAGGCCCAGGCCCTGCATGGTCTCGGCCAGGTTGTCAGTGCAATTGTCGTGATGGCCCTCGACCGCCAACTCGCGGTAGCGATAGATGTCGCAGGCCGCGAACAGCATGTCGTGCACGCCGGTGGTGGTATCCTCGAGCACGGTCAGGATCGGACGACGGCGGTTGGTGACCATCGAATCGCCGACCCTCGGCCGCAGCCGGCCCATGGTCGCACGGCAATGCTCCATCGACATGAACTCGCCCGGATCCTCGGTCCCGAAGGCCCAGGTATCGACCACCTGAAAGCCGTTCGTGTTCACGACCTTGATGCTCTGGCCCTTCTTGACAAGGGCACCCACGCCCTTGCGCGCGGGAATCAACCGAAGCTCGCTGCTCGCCATTTTCTCGTTCCAATCTGCCCCCAAATTCGGCGCAAGCGCGCCACGGGCGAAGACTAGAGCATCATCCGATCTGCGTGAATCGAAATAGGGGATTCCGTTGGATCGGGATTTCTGATTCAA